>NZ_DATNJW010000371.1:0-20044 GCF_035603715.1 Mycobacterium sp.
TAGCGGTTACCCGCCGATCGGCTACCCTCCCGCCGCGTACCCACAGCCGGGCTATCCGCCAATGAGCTATCCGGCACCGGGCCGCCACTGGCAACCCACGCCCGGCTACCCACCGCAACCCGGCTACCCGCCGCCGGGCTATCAACAGCCGGGCTATGGCTGGCAGCCCGCAGCCGGCTACCCGCCCCCGGGCTACCCGCAGCCCGGCTACCCTCCGCAGGTCCGCAGGGCGTGGGCGCCCGGGATCATCCCGTTGCGGCCGTTGAGCCTGAGCGACATCTACAACGGCGCGGCCGTCTACATCCGGGCCAACGCCAGAGTCACGTTGGGACTGACGGCTGTGGTCGTCGTGATCACGCAACTCTTGACCCTCGCCGCCACGCTCGGACCCCTGGCCGCGGCCAGCCGACTGAGCACCGCCCCGCCCGACGAACTCACCGGGGGCGACGTCGGGGCCTGGGCACTCGCGGGAAGTCTCAGCGGGCTGGTCGGGTGGTTATCCGGCACCCTGCTGACCGGCATGCTCGCGGTCATCGTCGGCCGCGCAGTGTTCGGCTCGACAATCGGCGCCGGCGAGACGTGGGCCAGGATTCGCGGACGGCTGCCCGCATTGATCGGGCTGGTGGCACTGGAGCTCGCCGGGTTGATACTGCTCTGCGGCAGCGTGGGCGTCATCGTGGGAGCCATCGCTGCCGCCGGTAACGCGGGAGCCACGGTCATCCTCGGCTTTCCGCTGGTGCTGATGTCGGTCGCGGCGCTGATTTATCTGTACACGGCGCTGTCATTCGCGCCGGTGCTGATCGTGTTGGAACGATTGCCGGTGACCGGTGCGATCAGGCGATCATTCACGTTGGTACACAACAGCTTTTGGCGAGTACTCAGTATTCGTGTGTTGACCTGGCTGGTGGTCACGTTGATCGCGGGCGCCATCGCCGTACCGTTCGAGCTCGTGGGTAATCTGCTCGACGGACCCACCGTCCCGGTGCTGCTCGGCTTGACGGTGGGGGCCGTCGGATCGGCGATCGGCCAAATCATCACCGCCCCGTTCAGCGCAGGCGTGGATGTCCTGCTCTACGCGGATCGCCGGATCCGCAGCGAGGCATTCGATCTGGTGCTTCAGACCGGCGCCGCCGGCGGGCCCGCGACAATCGGGTCGAGCGACTACCTCTGGCTATCCCGGCCGGTATAGGGACCACTCGAGGATGCCCGCTATCGACATCGGCCGCGACCCCGCGCACGAGGCTGCCCAGCGCGAACTCGACAAGCCGGTCTACCCCAAAGGCTCGGTGGCGCAGCGGGTCCACGAGTGGATTCACGAGCTGTTGTACCGCTTGATCGAGAAAGGCTCGTCAATGCCCGGCGGGTGGTTCACCGTCAGCGTCCTGCTCACCCTGCTGATCGTCGCGATCGTGGTGGCCATTCGCATCGCGCAACGGACCATCCGTACCCATCGCGGTGGTGACTACCAAGTGTTTGACGCCGGTCAGCTCACGGCGGCTCAGCATCGCGCTATCGCCGAACAGTTTGCCGCCGAGCAAAATTGGACTGCGGCGATTCGTCATCGGCTGCGCGCAGTGGCTCGCGCTCTCGAGGAGAGCGGCACGTTGGACCCGGCTCCCGGTCGCACCGCCAATGAACTGGCCGAGGACGCCGCCGAACGCATACCTGCGTTGGCCGCCGAATTGTCGCAGTCGGCAACCGCATTCAACGACGTCACCTATGGCGAAAGGCCGGGCACGCCGGCCGCTTACCAGATGATCGTGGATCTCGACGACCACCTCCGATTCGGTCCGGCAGCAACCCGACCCGGGCCCGCCGGGCAACGCCCGGCCGACTCGTGGGCCCGAGTCCGGTGACGGTCGCTCAGGTACCACGCCCGATACGGCGCCGATCGTGGCGGTGGGTGTTACCCGCGCTGGTCGCGATCTGCGCCGTCGCCGCAATCGGCACGTCCCTGACCGCGCCGCGGCCGGGTGGGCAGATGGATCCCGAGTCGACGGGACCCGAAGGCGCGCACGCGCTGATAGCGCTGCTTCGGGAGCACGGCGTCACCGTCGTCGTGGCCAACAGCGTTCACGACGCCGCGGACGCGGCACGCCCTGGAACACTGCTGTTGTTCGCGCAGACGCAGCGCGTCTCCACCGAGGAGTTACTGAAGAGGCTGGCCGACGCGCCAGGCGATTTGTTGTTGGTCGAACCGACCTCGCATGCCCGCGCAGCGCTCTCCCCAGGTATCCGCAGCGGGGGCGCCAGTACCTCGGATACCCAGCCGGATTGCGCTCTGCGAGAAGCGGATCAGGCGGGGGCGGTGGACTTCGGGCCGTCGAACACGTTCCGCGCCGTCGGCGACAAAACCGTGAGTAGCTGCTATGGCGGAGCGCTGGTCCGTTATCGCGACGGCGACCGCACGGTCACTGTCGTCGGCAGCACCGACTTTATGACCAACGGGAGTTTGTTGCGGGCAGGCAACGCCGCACTGGCGATGAACCTCGCCGGCCAGCATCCTCGCCTGGTGTGGTACGCACCGCAGCACATCGAGGGTGGAACATCTGGCAAGGGAAAGATTTTCGACCTGATCCCCGACAACGTGATCTGGATGGTCGCACAGCTGTGGCTGACGGTAGCGCTGATCGCATTATGGAAGAGCCGACGGATCGGGCCGCTGGTCGCTGAAAAGCTGCCCGTGGTCGTACGCGCGTCGGAGACGGTCGAAGGACGCGGTCGGCTGTATCGATCGCGGCGGGCCCGAGACCGGGCCGCGCAAGCACTGCGCAGCGCGGCACTACAGCGCATGCTCCCCCGACTCGGTCTGGGCGTGAACACTCCACCTCCGGCGGTAATACTCGCGATTGCTCAACACGGCAGATCGGACCCGGAATCACTGTGGCACATCCTGTTTGGCCCACCGCCGGCCACCGACTCTGACTTGATCCAGCTCACCCGCGCACTCGATGACATCGAAAGGCAGGTCACGCACCTATGAATCAACCGCCCAAAGGCGCCGCTCAGCCACCGCCGGCGCAGGCGGCCCGCCATGCGCTGCTCGCGCTACGAGCCGAGATCGGCAAAGCCGTCGTGGGGCAGGACGCGGTGATCACCGGGCTGGTGATCGCGCTGCTATGCCGCGGTCACGTTCTGCTCGAAGGTGTTCCGGGCGTGGCGAAGACGCTGTTGGTCCGGTCTCTTTCCGCGGCGTTGCAACTGGACTTCAAGCGTGTGCAGTTCACCCCGGACCTGATGCCGGGCGATGTCACCGGATCGCTGGTGTACGACACCCGCACCGCCGCGTTCACCTTTCGCAGCGGCCCGGTTTTCACCAATCTCCTGCTGGCGGACGAAATCAACCGCACACCACCGAAGACGCAAGCGGCACTGCTGGAGGCGATGGAAGAACGTCAGGTCACCGTCGACGGCGAACCCAGAGCACTACCCGATCCGTTTATCGTCGCGGCGACGCAAAATCCGATCGAGTACGAGGGCACCTACCAGTTGCCCGAAGCACAGCTCGACCGGTTTCTGCTGAAGCTGGATGTGCCGCTGCCGCCGCGCGACGCCGAGATTGCCATCCTTGGCCGGCACGCACACGGCTTCGACCCGCGCGACCTGTCGGCGA
This sequence comes from Mycobacterium sp., assembly GCF_035603715.1. Taxonomy (GTDB): domain Bacteria; phylum Actinomycetota; class Actinomycetes; order Mycobacteriales; family Mycobacteriaceae; genus Mycobacterium. The sequence goes on from NZ_DATNJW010000371.1 coordinate 3,614, forward strand.
TCCGGCCGGTCGCCGGGCAGGCGGAGTTGGCCGCGGGTCGCGATGCGGTCCGCCGGGTACTGGTGGCCGACGAGGTGCTCGGCTACATCGTCGACATCGTCGGTGCGACTCGCCACTCACCCGCATTGCAGTTGGGCGTATCACCGCGCGGCGCAACCGCTTTGCTGGCCACGGCACGGTCGTGGTCCTGGCTGTCCGGACGCAACTACGTCACGCCCGACGACGTGAAGGCGATGGCCCGCCCGACGCTGAGACACCGGGTGATGCTCCGGCCGGAGGCGGAGTTGGAGGGCGCCAACACCGATGGCGTGCTCGATGGCATCTTGGCATCGGTTCCGGTGCCACGCTAGTGATTTTAACCGGGCGCACCGGCCTGATCGCACTGTTGTGCGTTTTACCGATTGCGCTATCACCCAGCCCGGCCGCAACTTTCGCGGTGCTGCTGGCACTGCTGGCGGCCGCGGTTATCGCGGACGTCGGCTTGGCAGCAAGCCCGTCCAGGCTCCTGTACACCCGCTTGCCGAACGGATCGGTTCGGCTTGGTGAATCAGTGAACCTCGGCCTGCTGATCCACAACGGCGGTCGACGACGATTTCGTGGCCGGGTTCGCGACGCCTGGCCGCCCAGCGCGCAGGCCGAACCGCCAACGCACGCTGTCGATATCGTTGCCGGTCAAGTCCAACGGATAGATACCTGCTTGCGGCCGATCCGCCGCGGCGATCAGCAATCGGCGGCAGTGACGGCGCGCTCGATCGGTCCACTGGGACTCGCGGGGCGGCAGAAATCGCGGCCGGTACCCGGTCGGGTGCGGGTGCTGCCGCCGTTCCTGTCCCGCAAGCACCTGCCGTCACGCCTGGCCAGGCTGCGGGAGATCGACGGTCTGCTGCCGACCCTCACCCGCGGCCAGGGAACCGAATTCGACTCGCTGCGTGAGTATGTGGTCGGCGACGACGTGCGTTCCATCGACTGGCGAGCGACCGCCCGGCGCGCCGACGTCGTGGTCCGGACCTGGCGGCCGGAGCGCGACCGGCGAGTGATCATCGTCCTCGACACCGGACGAACGTCCGCCGGTCGCGTCGGAGTCGACCCGACGGCCGCCGACCCCGGCGGCTGGCCCCGGTTGGACTGGTCCATGGATGCGGCGCTGCTGCTGGCGGCACTCGCCTCGCGAGCCGGCGACCACGTCGACTTCCTCGCCCACGACCGGACCACCCAGACCGGCGTATTCGGCGCGTCACGCACAGAACTGCTGGGCCGCCTGGTCGAGGCGATGGCGCCGCTCAATCCGGCGCTCATCGAATCCGACGCCACGGCAATGGTTTCCGCGGTCATGCGTCGCGCACGACGTCGAGCGTTGGTGGTGCTGATGACCGACCTCAACGCCAGCGCCCTCGACGAGGGTCTTCTGCCGGTACTTCCCCAGCTGTCGGCCAAGCACCACGTGATCGTCGCTGCAGTCACCGATCCACGCATCGACCAACTCGCCGCCGGACGTTCCGACGCGGCCGCCGTGTACGACGCGGCCGCGGCCGAACGCTCTCGTAACGAGCGGTGGGCGATAGCTTCTCGGCTGCGCCACAACGGGGTGGAGGTTGTCGACTCACTACCTACCGAACTCGCGCCGGCACTTGCCGACCGCTATCTGGCGATGAAAGCCACCGGGCGGCTGTAGCTCACCGGGTCGGCACCACGTCGGGCGCATCGGCAATGTCACCGGTGTCGCCGGCCCGCACCGCACGGCGGCCGAAATAAACGATGTAGGCCAAAAAGCCCACCTCAGCCAGCACTCCGATGCCGATACGCAGGAAGGTCGGCAACGAGGACGGGGTGACGAACGCCTCGATTGCACCCGAAACGAACAGCACCGCAACCAAACCCACCGCGACCGACATCACGGCTCGGCCCTGCTCGGCCAGCACCTGCCCACGCGGGCGATCGCCCGGCGAGATCACCGACCAGCCCAGCCGCATGCCGACCGCACCGGCCAGGAAGACCGCCGTCAGCTCCAACAAGCTATGCGGGAGGAGCAATCCCAACAACACGTCGGCCTTGCCGGCCTGAAGCATCAGACCGGCAACGACCCCGAGATTGGCGGCGTTGGCGAACAGCACGAACGGAATTGGCACGCCCAGCACGACGGAGAACGCGATGCACTTCGCCGCCACCCAGGAGTTGTTCACCCACACGTGCAATGCGAACGCGGCGGCCGCATGCTCGCTGTAGTACGAGGCGAAGTCGTGGTTCACCAATTCGTCGATTTCACTGGGTGTTCCGATGGTGGACTGCACTTCTGGGCTGCCCATGACCCACATGGCGATCACCGTCGCGACGGCGAAGAACACCACCGCCGTCGCCAGCCACCACCGCCACGCGCGGTACGCCACTACCGGAAACGACACCGTCCAGAACCGGGTGAACTCGCTCGACAGCGGCGCGTGAGCGCCGGTGACCGCGGCTCGGGCCCGCGCGACCAGACTCGAAAGCCTTCCGACCAGTGCCGAATCGGAGGACGCGGAGCGCAGCATCGACAGATGCGTCGAGGCCCGCTGGTAGAGCTCCACCAGTTCGTCAACCTCGGCACCGTCGAGCCGGCGACGGTTCTTCACCAGTTGCTCGAGCCGATCCCAGGTATCGCGATGTGCGAGCACGAACGCGTCGACGTCCACGGGGTAAACACTAGTCAAGCCGGGGTACCGTTCGCTGTATGTCGGAAGTGGTGACCGGGGACGCCGTGGTGCTCGACGTTCGGGTTGCGCAACTACCGGTGCGCGCGGTGAGTGCACTTATCGACATCGCCGTCATCCTGGTGGGCTACCTGGTGGCGTTGGTGTTGTGGGCGGGCGCGCTGACCCATTTCGACGACGCAGTGACCGCGGCGATCATGATCATCTTCACCGTACTGGTCTTCGTCGGGTATCCGCTGGTCTTCGAGACCGCCACACGCGGTCGAACACTCGGCAAAATGGCGATGGGTCTGCGCGTGGTGTCCGACGACGGCGGGCCGGAGCGCTTCCGTCAGGCCCTGTTTCGAGCGTTGGCATCGATCGTCGAGATATGGGGGTTGTTCGGCAGCCCCGCGGTCATCTGCAGCATGCTGTCACCAAAAGCCAAGCGGATCGGTGACATCTTTGCCGGCACAGTGGTGATCAGCGAGCGCGCGCCGAAGGCGGGCCCGCCACCCAGCATGCCGCCGCAGCTGGCCTGGTGGGCCACGTCGCTGCAGCTGTCCGGCCTGAGCGCTGAACAAGCTGAGATCGCGCGTCAATTCCTAACGCGGGCAATGCAACTCGACCCGCAGGTGCGCGACCAGATGGCCTACCGGATCGCCAGCGACGTGTTCAATCGGGTGGCTCCTCCGCCGCCGCCCGGGACTCCACCCCAACTGGCCCTGGCCGCCGTACTCGCGGAGCGACACCGCCGAGAACTCACCCGGTTGCGCCGCTTTTAGCTCCCGGCGCTACTGCGCGACTGTGGTGGCGAGGATAGCGACGTCGGCGATCAGCAGCGCGATCGCAATCACGGGAATCACGAATCCCCATCGGCGCTTGGCGGTGAAGAATGAGACCACGACCGCCACGGCCGCAACGACCGGTGCGCCGTAGAAGAGCATGTCGAAGCTGATCCCGTTCGGCCCCAGGTTGGGGCACGCCTTATCGCTGCAGGCGGCGGTGCTCATGACCGCACCCAACGCGAACACCATCACGACGCCCGCACCCACGACCGCGAGCAGCGCCAGCCCCCAGTTCACCCATAGCCGCACGCGCTTGTCGCGGTCGGTGCCACCTGGCTCGGCCAGTGCGTCGCGGCCACCGCCCATGTCGGCCTTTACGTGCACGTTTTCCTGGCTCATGGGTGAGGTGCTACCCCGCGGCTGGCGTCCGCAAACCGCCGACGGACGCGCCGGCTCGAAATTCAACCTTGCATAACGATAGCTTCCGATATATCGTCGTCGTATCGGTAGCGCATCCGGCGCTATCTTTCCAGAAACGAGAAAATCCCATGAGTAACCCATTTCCCCATGTGGGCGGGCCATTCGCGGGTGGGCCGGGGCCGTCGGGCTTCGGATTCGCACCCCAGGACCGCCGCGCATTCCACGAACAGCGCAGGCAAGCCCGTCGCGAGTTCCGGGACTTAGTCCGCGGTCACGACGCCGGTCATGACGGGCCGTTCGGGCCCGGCTTCGGCCGAGGGTTCGGACGCGGCTTCGGTGCCGGTGGCTTCGGCCCCGGTGGCTTCGGTCCCGGCTTCGGCCCGGCCGGACGCGGCGGACGACGCGGCGGCCACGGCCGGCGCGGCCGCCGTGGTGACGTTCGCGCCGCCATCCTGGTGCTGCTCGCCGAGCGGCCGATGCACGGCTACGAAATCATCCAGGAGGTCGCCGAGCGGAGCCAGGACCTGTGGAAGCCGAGCCCCGGCTCGGTCTACCCGACCCTGCAACTGCTGGTCGACGAGGGACTGATTGTCGCCTCGGAAAGCGAGGGCAGCAAGAAGCTGTTCCAGTTGACCGACGCCGGCAGAGAGGCCGCGGAGAAGGTCGCGACCCCGCCGTGGGACGAGATCGCCGACGGGGTAGACCCCGCGCATCTCAACCTGCGGGCAGCTGTCGGCCAATTGTTCGGGGCCGTAGCGCAATCCGCGCACGCCGCCAGCACCGAGCAGCAGCAGCGCATCATCGAGATCGTCAACAACGCTCGCCGCGAGATCTACACGATTCTCGCCGAAGACGACGACTGATCACACCGCGACGGTGGGGGCCGGCACTTGCCGGTCCCCACTGTTGGCGTCAGGACACTTCGACCCAGTCGAGGGTGCGCTGCACGGCTTTTCGCCATCCCGCATAGCCAGTCGAGCGCTGTTCATCGGTCCACTGCGGCGTCCACCGCTTGCCTTCGCGCCAGTTGGCCCGTAATTCGTTCGGGTCAGCCCAGAAGCCGACCGCCAGACCCGCCGCGTAGGCCGCTCCCAGTGCGGTCGTCTCGGCGACGACCGGACGCACCACGTCGACATTAAGGACGTCAGCCTGGATCTGCATGCACAGGTCGTTGGCGGTGATCCCGCCGTCGACCTTCAAAACCTCAAGGCGCACAGCCGAATCAGCCTGCATCGCGTCGACCACGTCGCGGCTCTGATAGCAGATCGACTCCAAGGTCGCGCGGGCCAAGTGCGCGTTGGTGTTGAACCTCGACAATCCAACGATCGCGCCGCGGGCATCGGAGCGCCAATACGGCGCGAACAATCCCGAGAATGCCGGAACGAAATACACCCCACCGTTGTCGTCGACCTGCCGGGCCAGCGCCTCACTCTGGGCCGCCCCGCTGATGATGCCCAGTTGATCCCGTAGCCATTGCACGGCCGACCCGGTGACAGCGATCGAACCTTCCAGGGCGTAAACAGGTTTCGCGTCGCCGAACTGATAGCACACGGTGGTCAGCAGACCATTTTGCGACCGGACGATCTGTTCGCCGGTGTTCAGTAGCAGGAAATTGCCTGTGCCATAGGTATTTTTGGCCTCGCCGGGCCGCAGACAGACCTGGCCGACCATCGCTGCGTGCTGGTCCCCGAGAATTCCAGTGATCGGCACCTCGCCGCCGAGAGGCCCGTCGGGCGTCGTGACACCGTAGGGCTGACGCGGCGATGACGACGCGATGGACGGGAGCATCGTCCGCGGGATGCCGAAAAACGACAGCAGCTCGTCGTCCCAGTCCAAAGTCTCCAGGTCCATGAGCATGGTCCGGCTGGCATTGGTGACGTCGGTGACGTGTACCCCGCCACGGGAGCCACCGGTCAGATTCCACAACAGCCAGGTGTCGATGGTGCCGAAAACCGCGTCGCCGCTCTCGCCCGCGGCGCGCACACCCTCGACGTTGTCGAGAATCCACTGCAGTTTGCCGCCGGCAAAATAGGTCGCCGGCGGCAAGCCCGCTTTGTGCCTGATCACGTCGCCGCGACCATCGCGGTCCAGCGCCGACGCGATCCGGTCGGTGCGGGTGTCTTGCCAGACGATCGCGTTGTAGTACGGCCGGCCCGTGCGTCGATTCCAGACCAGCGTCGTCTCGCGCTGGTTCGTGATTCCCAGTGCAACAATGTCTTTGGACGACAGATTGGTCGCATTGAGCGTCGACATCAACACCGATGTCGTGCGCTCCCAGATCTCGATCGGATTGTGCTCGACCCATCCGGCCTGCGGCAGGACCTGCTCGTGCTCGAGTTGATGGCGGCCCACCTCGGCGCCGTCACAGTCGAAGATCATGCAGCGAGTGCTGGTGGTGCCCTGGTCGATCGAAGCGACGAACTCGGCCAATTGTTCTCCTCCCGCGATCGTGTCCATCATGGACTACGCGGGAAGCAGTCGGTTAGAGACTGTTTACGAGATCTAGTAGGCCGATGTCGGGAGCGAACGCGTCCACGGGAGCGAACGAGTCGATCGGCGTGATCACGCCGCCGACGTCGTCAAAGCCGACCTGCAATAGCGAGGGAATCGTGAACAGGACTTCGGATGTGTCCGATCCCGGGCCGGCGGAAAAGATGTCGAGGTCAAACGTCGTCGAATCGAAGGACCCGACGAGGTAGTTGTCGAACGCTCCGGCTGAGTCGAGGCTCAAGGTATCTGTGGACCCGCCGATCGCAAACGGTCCGATAGTGACGATGCCATCGGTGGAGGGCGCACCACCGAGGGTGACCAAGCCGGCGTCGGGACTGACGAAGTCGAACGGGTTGAACGAGTAGAACGGTGTGCTGGTTCCGTTGACATCATCGATACCACCCTGGAACAGCAGCGGAATCGTGAAGACGTACTCAGCGCTGTTCGATCCCATGGGGCCCTGATAGACGTCGAGATCGAACGGGCTCGAGCCGAGCGTCCCGGTGGTGTAGTTGTCGAACGCCAAGTTTGTTGAGTCGTAGGTGAGAGTGTCGTTATATCCGCCGATCGCGAACGGCCCGATGCCCACCAGGTCGTCGGCGCGCGCGACAGATCCGGCGCCCAGCGCGATCAACGGCGACGCCAGCAGGGCACCGAAAGCGACTCCAACCACGCTCGTCATGCGGCGATGCGTACGGCTCATCTTTCCCCCGGAATCTCCCTGTGAATCATGTAAGACTGAGCTGAGATTGTTGCAATTATCGGACACGCGCGTCAATAGCGCATGACAACTGATTCACGCGCTGTGCACGCATCGGCAATTGGGCAGCAGGTCAGTTCATTTGGCCGATCGGTTGCGGCGCGGTGCGTAAAACGGTTGCATCTGCGTAGTGGGCAAAGACGTCAAGCGCACCACCTACTCACGCGTCGACCGACAGCAGTACCGACGCAAGGTGCAACTGTGCCTCGATGTCTTCGAAACGATGCTCGCGCAGTCCAGCTTCGAGTTCGACCACCCGCTCACCGGGATGGAAATCGAATGCAATCTGGTCGATGACGGTTATCAGCCGGCGATGACCAACTCCGACGTCCTGGCTGCCATCGCCGACCCGGCGTATCAGACCGAATTAGGCGCGTACAACATCGAATTCAACGTCCCGCCCCGGCCGCTGGGCGGTCACGCCGGCGTGCAGCTGGAAGACGAGGTGCGCGCCAGTTTGAATGCCGCCGAGACCAAGGCCAGCGCCGGCGGAGCCCACATCGTCATGATCGGGATACTGCCCACCCTGATGCCCGAACACCTCGCCAGCGGATGGATGAGCGAGTCGTCCCGGTATGCGGCGCTCAACGACTCGATCTTCAACGCCCGTGGCGAAGACATGCAGATCGATATCGACGGACCCGAGCCGCTCAGCATCAACTCGACGTCGATCGCTCCCGAATCAGCTTGCACCAGTATGCAGTTGCACCTACAAGTGTCGCCCGAAGGGTTCGCCAGCAACTGGAACGCCGCGCAGGTGCTGGCCGGGCCGCAGCTGGCGCTGGGTGCCAACTCCCCGTATTTCTTCGCTCACCAGCTGTGGTCGGAGACCCGCATCGAACTGTTCGCCCAGTCCACCGACACCCGGCCGGACGAACTGAAAACCCAAGGGGTGCGGCCTCGGGTGTGGTTCGGCGAACGCTGGATCACCTCGATCTTCGATCTGTTCGAGGAGAACGTTCGCTACTTCCCGTCGCTGTTACCGGAGGTGTCCGATGAGGATCCGGTCGCCGAACTGGCGGCCGGGCGCACCCCGCAGCTGGCGGAACTGCGCCTGCACAACGGCACCGTCTATCGGTGGAACCGCCCGGTGTACGACGTCGTCGCGGGACGGCCTCACCTGCGGGTGGAGAACCGCGTGCTACCCGCCGGGCCGACGGTCGTCGACATGCTGGCCAACGCTGCCTTCTACTACGGCATGCTGCGCACGCTGACCGAAGATGATCGCCCGGTCTGGACGAAGATGAGATTCGATGCGGCTCAACATAATTTCCTCGAAGCGGCCCGCCATGGCATGCAGGCGAGCCTGTTCTGGCCTGGGCTGGGCACCGTCACCACCGAGGAGTTGGTGATCGGCAAGCTGCTGCCGATGGCACATCACGGGCTGGACAGCTGGGGTGTCGCCGCTGCCGTGCGCGACCGGCTGCTCGGCGTGATCGAAGGCCGAGCCCGCGCGGGTCGCAACGGCGCGGGCTGGCAGGTATCGACCGTGCGCGCGCTGCAGCGACGCGGCTTGACCCGGCCTGCGGCGCTGGCCGAGATGCTGCGGCGGTACTGCGATCACATGCACACCAACGAGCCGGTCCATAGCTGGGAAGTGCCGGAGTAGGTTGTGTCAGCGCACTGCACCCCTCCGCACGGAAAAGTCGCAACGTCACGACAGCGGAACGAAGCGCAGCGACCACTCCCCCCGTTCTTGATATGGAGGGTGACCGGTCCATCGGCGTGGAAGTTGGTGACGCCGGACTTCTCACTGGCGTCGATGATCGAAGGGCCGTCCGATCCGTCGGGACTAGCGGGTATCACGATGAGGTAGCCACTGGTGTCCGTGTACTGGATCCGTCCACCTCATCTCGGCGGCATCGGTAGAGTCACGCGGCGAAGTCAGCAAGCCCGAGGGGAACCGCCTATGCCGCCAGATTCGCTGCCCGAGGATCTCTACCACTACACCGATGTCGGCGGACTGATAGGAATTCTCACCTCAGCCAGGCTCTGGGCAACTCACGTCAGCTTCCTTAACGATTCGCGCGAGGTTCTGCACGGGGCTGGCGAGACGGCTAAATACCTAGAAGTTCTCTGGGGCACAATCTCCAGTGCGCCTGAGAATTATCCGAATAACTTCGACGCGCTCAAGCTACTTTTCGATGACATCCGCGAGAAGTTCCCGCTGCTGCTCGAACGGTGGTTATACATGTACCGTTATGGAGGTTTGTACGCCACCTGTTTCTGCGCGGAAGGCGACCTCCTTAGCCAATGGCGCGGATACGGCGGCGACGGCGGCTATGCCATCAAGTTCGATCCCGCCAAGCTCCGAGAGTCGCTGAAGCGTCTTCCCGAGAAGCCGCCCGAAGACATGCACATATCGGACCAAGTATCCGTGTTCGAAGTGAAGTACGACAACGAGCGCCTTAAGGACGAAATACGCGGTGTCGTATTCGAAATGAGCGAGGCTTTGCTAACGCAAAAGGTCGTGCTGGAGAAGGACTTCCCGAGCCCGAACCGAGGGCCGGTCGACACCGCGCTAGCCAAATTGGTCGGACTATCTGCACGTGTTAAGGATCGCGCATTCCGCGAAGAGAAGGAGTTTCGAGCGACCGCGTTGGTACCGTTTTCTCCCACCAACGACGCCATTGATGCATGCCACTACCATCCCGGCAGGCTCGGCCTGGTTCCCCGCGTTGACCTGTCCTTCGCGTACGACAGCATCAAAGCGATAGTCATTGGGCCAGGCGAATTTGCATCACCGAGAGAGGCTTCAATCCGTCACTTTCTGTTGACGCATCCGCAATACCAACATGTCGACGTCGAGGTATCCCCGACGCCCTTTAGGAGCTTGCGATAGTTTCGCGGGACGAAGCCGTAAATCAGGGAGAAGCACAATATGATGGCGAAGACTTTGGTGGTCAGTGCGGTCGTTGCTATCGGAATCGGTTGTGCCCCAACGATAATCGCAATCACCGGCGAGGAGATGTGCCAGGCGATGCACTGGCCGATGCCGCTGCCGCCGACAATCGGCTACTCGCTCAACCACCTCTCCAACGATTAGGATCTCATCTAGCTTCGACACCGTGGTGGCGACAGCGCCGGACGGCCACGACGCGGCGAACGATCCAGAGAACATCGCCTATACGTGGAAGATCACCAGCATGTCGCCGCCTGCTGGCACGATGTTGCCGCGCAACCAGAAGATCAGCCTGACCGTGGTCAACGATCCCAACGCGCCGGAGTGACCACGTTCGATCCGAATTGCTAGACCGCAGTTGACTACTCAGCGGCCCGTAACCTCACGGCGAACCGACTATCGCCGCTGAGCCACTCATCCTGCTGCAACGGCTTTCGATGCAACCTCTTGCATGTCACACACTTCGCCTGCGATGTCGGCTTTGAAAACATCCCGAGTGGGAGCAGAAGCCCAACGAGGTCGACGAGGACGAGTTGCGCGCGGCGGTGAGCAAGCATTGGCATATCGACGAGATCAGGCCGGCGATCATACACGCGAATGTTCCACCTGCACCGACGGATTCGGACGTTCCGATGCCCGAACACGACCGTGACGAGAAGGGCCGGATGAAGCTATCGGCTTACCTGCTCACCGCGCACAAGGCCGGCTAGACGCTATCCGATTGCGGTGGCGTCGACGAGCGCCGACGCGAAAGTCTCCAGATCCTCGGCAGTGGTGTCCACGTGCGGCGAAATCCGCAGCACCGGTGTCGTCAGCTCCAGCGGCGCCCGCTGGATTCCGGCATACGTGGTGACGATGCGACGTTCCGCGATCAGCCACTCGCGGATCTTCGCCGGGTCGGCGCCGTCGGTTGGTGCCAAAGTCGTGATCGCGCTTGGCTCGTCGACCGCCTCGACCACCCGCCACCCAGACACGTCGGCGAGGACGGTCCGGCTGATCCGGCCCAATTCAGCCAGGTGAGCCCGCACCGCAGCCGGGCCCGAGGCGGCGTGTTCGCCGACTGCTACCGAGAAGCCCACTCGCGCAGCGATATTGGCTTCACCCAACTCGAGCTTTTGGGCGTTTGACAGCGACGCGGCCCACTCCGGCGGCGGTAGTCGCGGACTCAGCTTCTGCATCAGGTCCGGGCGCACGGCGAGCACACCGACGCCGCGTGGGCCGGCCATCCATTTGCGCGACGACGCGTAGGCCACGTCGGCGCCCGCCGAACAATCCACCTGACCGAGCGCCTGGGCGGCGTCGACGACAAGCGGAAGCCCCAAGTCGCGGCACAGCTGTGCCATCTCGTTCAGCGGTTGCACCACCCCGCGGTGACTGGCCACCGCCGTCAGATGCACCAGGTCCGGCGGTTCGGCGGCCAGGCTGATCGCCGCGTCGTGCATCGCTACCCGGCCGTCGGCGTCGGTCGGCAGCGTCCGGCGGGCGAAGCCGTGCACGGCCATCAGGGCCAGGTTGGGACCGTATTCGCCGGGGAGGCAGGCCAGCGTCCGGCCGCCGGCCGGCCAACTGAACAGCAACAGGTCCAGCGCGTGCTGCGATCCCGTGGTGAACACCACCTCTGCATCGGGCATGCCGGCAAGCGCAGCGACCGCGGCGCGTCCGGCGTTGAGGACGGGCATCGCCGCCTCCGCCGCGATGTATCCGCCCACCTCGGCCTCGTGTCTGGCATGCCTGGCAGTCGCATCGAGCACGGCGAAACTCTGCCGTGAACACGCGGCGCTGTCCAAGTGCAACCCGGCGACCGGCGGCCGGGCCTCCCGCCAGGCGTCGGCCAGGCTGGCGTTCACTTCGTCGACAGCGACAACCCGAAATCGCCGGCGGCATCGGTCCACCACCGGGTGAGTCGCAGACCCGCCTGCGCCAGCTCGTCGCCGACCGCGTCGGCCCGGAATTTGCAGGACACCTCGGTGAGCACCTGTTCGCCGGCGGCGAAGTCAACGGACAGGTTCAGCGCAGCGATGCGCACCCGCTGCGCCCGCTCGGACCGCAGCCACATTTCCATCCGCTCCTCGGCCGCGTTCCAGCTTGCGACATGGCGGAACGCATCGACATCGAAGTCCGCGTTGAGTTCTCGGTTGATCACGGCGAGCACATTGCGGTTGAACTGCGCCGTCACGCCGGCGCTGTCATCGTAAGCCTGCACAAGCCTGGTGGTGTCCTTGACTAGGTCGGTGCCCAACAACAGGCTGTCGCCGGGCTGCAGCACGGCCGCCAGCGTTGCGAGGAACTCGGCGCGTGCATCGGGGACCAGGTTTCCGATCGTCGAGCCCAGGAAGACGAACAGTCGACGACCGCCGTTGGGGATTTTGGCCAGGTGCTCTTCGAAATCACCACAGACAGCAGAGATTTCGACGCCCGGATACTCGCACTGGATCGCGCTTCCCGCAGCTGACAGCATGCTTGCATCGACGTCGAACGGCACGAACCTGCGCAGCGCACCACCCTCACGCAGGGCGTCCAGCAGCACCCGGGTTTTCTCCGAAGTCCCACTACCCAACTCGACCAACGTGTCGGCACCGGTGACCGACGCGATCTCCGCGGCGCGCGACCGCAGGATCTCCGCCTCGGCGCGGGTCGGGTAGTACTCGGGCAGCCGGGTTATCTGGTCGAACAGGTCGCTGCCTACTGAGTCATAGAACCACTTGGGCGGCAACGACTTCGGGGAGCTCTGCAGCCCGTCCCGTACATCACGGCACAGTGCCTCGAATGCCGAGTCCGCGGCCAGGTGGTTGGACAACGTCAGTGTCATCAATTTCCCTTCGTTGGGTTCAGCGCGGTCAACGTGACCTGGTCGGCGGTGACTTCGATGAGGTGACGGTCGGGGACGTCTTCCCAGCCGGGTTGGTCGTCATACGGCTCGCTGGCCAGCACGACGCCGTCATCACGTCGCAATATCGCCAGCGTATCTCCCCAGGTGGTGGCGAGCAGTCGAGAACCGTTGCTCGCCAAGATGTTCAGCCGTGCATTGGGATCGTCGCCACCTACCTCAGCGATCGTCTGCCCCAGCGCATCCAACCCGCGAGCGAATATCAGCGCGGCGAGAATCGCACTGTCGCAGGTGGATTCGGCGGCGGCGCTGTTGGGCAGCACGCCCCGGTCGACGACTCCGTTGTGCGACAGCAGCCACCGTCCGTCGGTGAACGGCGCAGTCGCACTCGCTTCTATAGGCATACCAACGGTAGCCGACCGCACCGCAGCCACCACGCAGTGACTTCGAAGCGCCGGTGCGATGGAATCGAAAGAAACATCTCCCCATAGCGGAGCGGGACTGCGCCAACGCCGCGGCGTCGCCCCGTCGAAAAAGCCCACTCCCCAACCATCGGCGTTCATCAACCCGTGCTTTTGTCGGCGCGGAGCATACGACTGCACCCGCAGACCATGCGGCGGGTCGAGCACCAGCGAGGAGACTGAGGTCTCGCGACCCAGCCAGCCGAGGTGGCGGCACATCAGGGGCGATCCCCTGCGTCGGTGCCGACGGACCACGCCAGCCGCACACCGGAGAAGATCTGCCGCCGGTATGGGTGATCCCAGTTTCGGAAGCTGGGCCGAACGATGGCCGACTCGACTGCCCATGCGCCACCGCGCAACACCTTGTAGTCGGCGCCGAAGAACGGCTCGGAGTAACGCTGGTAGATCATCGGGGTGAATCCCGGCCACGGCTCCAGTTCCGAGCTGGTCCACTCCCAGACGTCGCCGAGCATCTGTTCGACACCGTAGGCCGACGCGCCGGCGGGATACGCGCCGACGGGTGCCGGACGCAGCGCGTCGCCGCCGAGGTTGGCGTAGGCCGGCGACGGCTCCGCAGCGCCCCAGGGATAGCGCCTGCGCGCGCCCCGCTGCGGGTCCCATGCGCACGCCTTCTCCCATTCGCGTTCAGTGGGCAGCCGAGCCCCGGCCCAAGCCGCGTAGGCCTCGGCCTCGAAATAACTGACGTGCTGGACCGGTTCGTCGGCGGGGATGTCCTCGACATGGCCGAACCGGGTGCGGCTCTGCCCGTCGTCGTTCCAGAACTGCGGAGCGGTCAGGTCTTCGGTCAGGCGATGCTTCCAGCCGCGCGCTGACCACCACCGCGGCTCCCGGTAGCCGCCGTCATCGATGAACTGCCGCCATTCGCCGTTGGTGACCGGGACGCGGCCGATGCGAAACGTCGGCAGGTCCACCACGTGGGCCGGGCGTTCGTTGTCCAGCGAGAACGGCTCATCGGCGCGGTCTACACCCAGCACGAACGGGCCGCCGGGCACCTCGACCGACGTCCCGGCAAGCCTGGCCCGGCCGGGCGGGAGGGTGCGGACGTCCAGCAGCAGCGGCGGGCCGGTGCGCAGATTCAATGCCTGGAGCATCGTTTCGTCGTGCTGGTTCTCGTGGCTGACCACCATCCCGTACACGAAATTGTGGTCCGGTTCGTCGGGTAGTCGGTCGAGTGCATCGAGCGCCGCCGCCCGCACGGTGCGACAGTAGGTCCGCGCCTCACCAGGCGACAGCAACGGCAGGTCGACGCGGCTGGCGCGGGAATGCACGAAGGCGTCGTAGAGGTTTTCGACCGCGCCGGACAGGATTCCCGGCCGGTCCGGGTCGCCGCCGCGCAGCAGCCACAGTTCCTCCTGCTGGCCGATGTGCGCCAAGTCCCAGACCAACGGGCTCATCAGCGGGTCGTACTGGCGACGGAGTTCGGCATCGTCGAAATCCACCAGCCGCAAGGTTCTCATCCGAGCCCGCTGCAGATTGCGGACCAGCGCTTCACGTGACGTCACTGTTCCCCTAGCGCCAGCTCGGCCACCGTTGCCGCGATGCCGTTTTCGATCACCCGGTCAGCGAAATCGTCGGCGGGACAGCGGCCCTGCTCTACCGCCTCGACGAGGCGCTCCATCCCGTCGGCAAGCTCAGCGGGTGCGCGTTCGGCCGCGATGGCGACGCATCGGTTGGCCGCCGAGAAGATGCGTTGGTCGTCGAGCCCGATCCGGGCTGCGGTGTCCCAGGCCGTGGCGACCGGTTCGACCGCTTCGGCGGCGAGCGCCGCGGCGACCGGATCGTCGAGCAGCGTCACCAGCGTGAAGACCACCGCGGGCCACACGTCGCTGGGCAGGCCGTCCAGGTAGCGGATCTCCAGCCACTTCCGTGGACGCACCGGCGGAAACAGCGTGGTCAGGTGGTATTCCAGGTCATATTGGGTTGGCCGACGACCGCCAAGCAGCTCGCGGCCGTCAGCCCAGTCGGCGAACGGCACGCGACGGGTGACCGGCACCGCCTCAGGCGAATGCACCAGCATCACCGGCGCCTTGAGCGCGTAGCGCGCCCAGTCGGTGCCGGGATCCTCGTCGCTGGCCGTGAGGATCGGCCCGCACCGGGCCGAGTCGAGCTGACTCCAGACCCGTTGCCGGCTCGAACGCCAGCCGGTGAATTCTCCGCTCAACAGCGGCGAATTGGCGGCGATCGCCACCATGACGGGCCCGAGGGCGTGTGCCAGCCGCACCCGGTCGGCCCAGCCGGCTTGCGGACCGGCGTCGAGATTCACCTGCACCGAAGCCGTCGACGTCATCATGGCCGCGCCCGCAACGCCGGTGTGGCTGGCCGTGAAGAACTGCTCCATCGCGGCATAACGCGCGCCAGGATTGATCCGCTTGGCCGGTCGCAGCGGGTCCGCGCCCAGCGCCACCAGACCCAGGCCGGCGGCGGCGAAGGCTTTGCCCAACACGGCCTGGTCGTCGGCGATCGCCTCGATCGCCGTCGTCGCACCGAGCGCGGGCGGGCCGGACAGCTCGACCGCGCCGCCGGGCTCGACGGTGACCACGCTGCCACCCGGCATCGACGGAAGCGACTCCAGAACCTCGGTGATTTCATCCCAGGTCGGCCGCCGATATGGGTCAGTCGGGTCATAGCAATGCGCCTCGATCTCGAGGCCGACCCGCCCTGTCGACCCGTCCGCCAGACAGCTTTCGGCGATGTGCTGCGCCGCAGCCGACGCGCTGGCGAGTTCACCGTCCGAGAGACGTGCGGGGTCCAGCTGCGACGCGACGGCAAACGCCATAATCCGGTCCCTTCGGAGCCAAGGCCAGCGGTCCCGACAAATCGAGCCCGCTGGTTGCGCGCGGCTACCCAACGATAGTCACAACGTTCCATCTTCCAGACGGCACCGACATATTCCCGACGGCTCCCGCCAGCTATTGCCCCAGCGCGTTCTGCATGGCACCGGCCAGCACATTCACCGCCGGGCCACCATTGCCGGACTGACAGACTTTCGCTTGCAGCAGGACGTTTTCCCGCAGACGGGTCTGGGTGAAACATCGGCGGTCGGTTCCGGCTTCCTGTTTGCTCCACGCCGCGTCGGCCGGGGCGGCCGGCCCGCCGTCG
>NZ_DATNJW010000372.1:0-6202 GCF_035603715.1 Mycobacterium sp.
AGACGTTCGCGCCGCTGGGGCTGAGGAAGATTCAGGCCGAGGTGCTGGCCAACCTGAAGCGGGAAGTCGAGAACTGACCGCTCAGTGCGCCGCTGTTTGACCACCTAGGAAGGCGGCGACGCCCCTGACGACGGCGTCGGCGTATTTCTGCCGGCCCTCCGGGCTTTCCATCAACGCCGAGTCGACGGGGTTCTTCATGTTGCCGCACTCGACCAGCACGGACGGATACTGCGCCAGGTTCAGCCCGGCCAGATCCGACCGCCCGTACAGGCCGTCCTGGCCGATGTAGCTGGCCGGTGGGATACCCGACGCCTGCATCTGGTCGCGCATGACGCGGGCGAACTGCACCGCGGGTCCGGCTTGGGCCTGGTTGAGCGGCGGCGCGGAATAGTTGACGTGAAAACCCCGCCCGCCCGGGGGGCCGCCGTCGGCGTGGATGCTGACGACCGCGTTCGGGTGCAGCGCGTTGGCCATCGCGGCTCGTTGGTCGACGCACGGGCCGACCGTCGAGTCGTCGCCGCGAGACATGGCCGTGCGGGCCCCGAGCGCGTTGAGCGCGGCGCGAATGCGCAGCGTGGTGTCCCAGGTGAAGGTGTGCTCCGGATAGCCGTCGTTGGTCGTTGTCCCGCTGGCCTGGCAGTCTTTGGTGCCACCACGACCGGTCGGCACCTGGCGGCTGATGGATGCGTCGTTGGCGCCGTTATGGCCGGGATCGAGGAACACGATCATGCCGGCGATGCTGCCCGGTGCCGCGACAGCAGGCGGGGGAGTCGGTGCGATGGCGACGGCAGCGAGGAGGCCGACGGCTCCCAGCGCCGCGGGAGCCCCGACACGCAGGCGATGAGGTATGCGCACGGCGCCACGTTAGTCCTGGGCCGTCTACGCTTGGAACTCTGACCCGCCCGCACGACGCAGGCGAAACCAAGTCGATACCAAGACGCAAGGGGACTGTCATGCAACCCGGAGGCCAGCCCGACATGTCGGCGTTGCTCGCCCAGGCTCAGCAGATGCAGCAATCGTTGATGGCCGCTCAGCAGCGGCTGATCAACTCCGAGGTTCAGGGCAAAGCCGGTGGCGGCCTGGTCGAGGTGACTGTGAAGGGCAGCGGCGAGGTTGTGGCCGTGAAGATCGACCCCAAGGTCGTCGACCCCGATGACGTCGAGACGCTGCAGGACCTGCTCGTCGGCGCGCTTGGTGACGCCTCCAAGCAGGTCGCCGCCTTGGCGCAAGAGCAACTGGGCCCGCTGGCCGGTGGCATGGGCGGCGGCGCTCTGGGTGTTTGAGGGACCTGTCCAGGATCTGATCGACGAGCTCGGCAAACTGCCGGGTATCGGGCCTAAAAGCGCGCAGCGCATCGCTTTTCACTTGTTGTCCGTCGAGCCACCGGACATCGACCGGCTGACTGGGGTGCTGGCCAAGGTCCGCAACGGCGTGCGGTTCTGTTCGGTGTGCGGCAACGTTTCCGACGACGAGCGATGCCGCATCTGCGCCGATCCGCGCCGCGACGGCACGCAGGTGTGCGTCGTGGAGGAGCCGAAGGATGTGCAGGCCGTCGAGCGCACCCGCGAATTCCGCGGGCGCTACCACGTTTTGGGCGGGGCATTGGACCCGCTGTCCGGCGTCGGCCCCGAGCAACTCCGGATTCGCGAGCTGCTGAACCGGATTGGCGAGCAGGTCGACGGCGTAGACATCACCGAGGTGATCATCGCCACCGATCCCAACACCGAAGGCGAGGCGACGGCCACCTATCTGGTGCGGATGCTGCGCGACATTCCCGGCCTGACCGTCAGCCGGATCGCGTCCGGTTTGCCGATGGGTGGCGATTTGGAATTCGCCGACGAGCTGACCCTGGGCCGCGCGCTGACCGGCCGCCGTGCCATGGCCTGATTCGGGTGATTTGCGAGCGTCAAGACGTTTGCCGACCGGCTTGTTGCGATTCGGTCTGTCCGTAGATATCACTGATGAGCTGCGTGACGTGCTCGACAGACGTATCCCAGTCGGTGTTGTCGGGCTGCAAAGTAAGCAGGGCCGCGATCGTGCGATCGTCGGCGTAAGTTCCGGTTGTATGCATTGCCGGGCTAGTCAGGTCGACATCGGCGACCATGGCGCGCACATGACCAACCGGCCCTTCCTTTGCCGCACCGAGGTCAGCACGAGGTTGCGTTGGCTGGTTGCAAGGGTTTTGCGGGTCGCCGAACCGTGACCAGCCTTGTTTGTAGGCGGAGCCCGCAATCACCTGAGGGATGCCGAAGAACTGGTTGAAGCCATCGCTCGCACAGGGCTCGGCCTGGTGCAGATTGGTCATGATGAAATCCCTGACAGTCGGATCGGCCGAGTCGAGGATGTAGCGGTACACGGCTATGGTGTCCGCTGCGCTCGTCGGGGTGTAGCCCCAGAAGCGACGGTCGTCGGGCGGCCCGGTGTCTTGTAAGCCCAGCTTGGCGACTATCCGCTCGACGATGGTCTCCCAGCCTTCCTGGACCCACAGTGCGCTGGCCGCGTTGTCGTCGCTGGAGCGCAACATTGACTCCAAATTGACTTGGTCTTGGCCAGGGATCGGGTTGTCAGCGCCGTGGTTGTCGAAGTAGTCCAGTGCGATCATCAGCTTCACCAGAGACGCCGATCGGATGCGATTGTGCGCATCGGCGTTCACCGTGACCGCACCGGTGTCGCGATCGAACACCATGTACGAGGCGGTGATACCGGGTGGAATCACGACCTCGGCAGGGACGACGGTAGCCACTAGAGGAGGCCCGCGGGCAGGGATCGGGAAGGCACCTGGGCGAAGATGACCGAGGGTCCCGTGGTGTATGCCTTCGCGGTGGCCAGCGCCGTCCGTAGTGCCGCCGCGGTGTTGACGGTGGCGACTTGGGTGACGCCGAGCGCCCGGGCGAACGCCTCGAAGTTCCAGTCGGCGAGCACGTTGTACGGCAGCGGTGGCTGTGCCGGATTGGTGTAGAAGCCCTGGCCTTCCAGAAACTGTTCGTAGCCGTACAGGTTATTGCCGATGATGATGACGATCGAATTGTGTTGATGGCGAACCATTGTCGAGATCGCCTGGCCGACCGTCTGGAAACCGCCGTCACCGACCAGTACCAGCGGCCGCCGTCCGCCCTCGAACGCGCCGACGGCCGCGCCGACCGAATGTCCAATCGACGACCACAGCCCATCGACGATGAACGAGTCCTGGGCCGGCATGCGGATCTGTGCCGCGGGATAGATCCCGAGGAAGGTGTCAGCAATGACGGTTAAAGACCCGTCGAGGAAGGCCGGCTCGGCGATCGCATCGAACACCTGCTGGTAATTCAGATCCGGCCCGGCGGGTACCGGAGCCGCAACCGGGGCTGCCAAGCCTTGGGTGTAGACAACGGGAGATGCGCCGGCTGATTGTCGGTCGAGGGCGTCCAGCAGCGCGGGCAGACCGGCGGCCTGCGGCGCGCCGCCGAGGGACACCACCACACCGTCCCATGCGCGGATCGTCGCATTGACCTTCGGAATCATCAGGTGTGCGTATTGGGAGCCGAACACCGCGCCGAGGGCGACGATCAGCCCCGACGACTGGACGAAATTCTTCACCGGTGCCGAGGCCTCATCGCCGTTGAACACCCCCACGAAACGTGGATGGGATTCGGGCAGCACCGATTTGGCAACCAACGTCGTCGTCCACCGCAGCTGTAACCGGTCGAGGACAGCGAGCGTCGTATCGGCGAGCCCGTAGCGTTGCACCTCCTCTCCGACGATGACGAGCGGGTTGGTCGCCGCCGCGAGCTCTTGCAGGATCGAGCCGGCTACGGCGTCAGCGGCCCCGGCGGGCACCGTGACATCGATCGCACCAACCGGTTGCGGGCATTGCTGGTCCAGAAACCCATGCGGGATCTCGATGTACACCGGGCGCTTGCCGACCAACGCCGCGGCGATCGCGCGGTCGATGAGCTGCGGTATGGCTCCGACGCTGTCCGCTCGTTCGCAAAACGTGGTGACGTTGCGGAAGACGTCCATGTCGGTGTGTGGCTGTCCTAATGAGTGTGAGAACAACACACCCGTCGTGTTCTGGTTATCGATGTCGGTCTGCAACGGACCTCCGTTGACCACCACGACGGGGCTGCGCTCGGCATAGGCGCCGGCGATCGCGTTGACCATGCTCAGCGTCCCGGGGCCATACGACACGGCCACTGCCGATAACCCCCGCACCCGCGCGTACCCGTCTGCGGCATAGCCCGCTTCCAGGTCGCTGTTGGTGACCACCGTGCGAAAGCCTGGAGTCCGTGCGGCCGCGTCGTAGACCGCCGCGCAGTACACGGCTGGGATCCCGAACAGCGCCCCAACGCCGTTTTGAGCGAGGCGCTCGATGAGGTAGTCGGCAACGAAGTACGTCATCGGTCAGCGGAAACGGTCGCCGTATTCGGGCAGCATCCACGCCTGCGGCGGCACCAGCATGGCCGTACCGGCAAAGACGTTCTTGGCCAGCTCAAGGATCCCCTGGCAAACGTCCGGATCCGGCGTGGCATCCGTGGTGCCCGATTCCCAGCTCCCGCCGACCACGACATGGTCTGCGCGCGGGAACACGTATGTGTTGTCGGAGCTGTACAGATACTGCAGATCCGGCTGCGGCTTCAACAGCACCAATTGGCCCTTCACCGGGGCGAGCAGGGAGTCGTTGAATATTTCTGCCGAACCCAACCCGGTGCAATTGACGACGGTCGGCTCCGCGAGTTGATCGATATCGGCCGGCGAGTGAAAGTCTTGCTGGATGAACGGAACACCCGCGGCACCAAGATCGTCGCGGAGCTTTTTGAGGAATATCGGCGGTTCGACCAATAGTGTCTGATAGCCGAAACCCGGCTGGTTCAGATGCGCGAAAGGCAACTGCGCGTAGGGCGTCGGAGCCGGTATGACGTCGCGTGGCACCTTGTCGAAGCTGGTACCCGAGCCGTGTTTCGAATAGTTGATCCGCTGGGAAACACCGTAGCCCTGGCCAATTCGCGCGGAGTGCATGGTGAACGAGGTTCGGAGAATTTTCTCGAATTGCTGGGTGCCGGACACCGACGTGTCGTAGTTGACGAACGACGGTTGCCATTGACCACCGGCGACGTCCGACGTCGTCGACCACAGTGACGACGCGTAAATCGACACGGTGAAACCCGATTCGAGCAGCAGCGTCGCGGCGGTCAGCCCCATCACGCCGCCGCCGAGGACGGCGATCGGTCCCCGCGTCGTACCTGCCTGTTGACTTACTATTTCGTGAACTTCGACCGCGCATCCCCACGACATCGTGATGCCCGCTCCGCCGTGACCGTAGTTGTGCACGAGGAACTTCGAGCCCACACTTTCGGATTCGAGCCGAAACGTTTTCTCGCGAACAGGCCGAATGCCGGCGACGAATGAACAGTCGGGTGGGGTGCAGGTGAAATCGGGGTCCGGCAGTAGCGCCGGCAGAGCACCATTGGCCATGTTGAAACTCCCGCGCTTTCGGTGAAATCAAGCTACGCGGGGAAGGGCGCGCGGGCGGAAAAACGACTGAAAAGGGCTCGCGGCCTTAAGCCCGCAGCCGTTCTCGTCGCAACAGCTCCACCTCGGGCAGATCCAGCGGCGCCAACTCACCGACCACGTTGCTGAGCAGCAGGTCGGCGAACTCGGGATTGCGAGCCAAGCACGGCCCGTGCATGTAAGTGGCGAACACGCTGCCCTGGACCGCGCCGTCGATCCCGTCGCCGGCGCGGTTGCCCGCACCCTTTTTCACGGTGCCCAGCGGGGCCGCGGCATCGCCGAGAATCGTTCCGCCACGGTGATTTTCGAAGCCGGTCAACGGCGCGGTCAAACCGGCCAGCAGCGGCGAGGTGACCAGCTCGCCGATGGTCCGCGCCGGCTGCGGCGAGGTGGTCAGGTCGAGCAGTCCTACGCCGTCGACCCGTTCGCCCGCCGACGTTTCGTACCAGTGGCCCAGCACCTGGATGGCCGCGCAGATCGCCAGCACCGGCGCGCCGCGGGCCGCGGCGCGCTGCAGACCCGGATGTCTGATCAGGTGCTTGGTGGCCAGCCGCTGCGCATAGTCCTCAGCCCCGCCCAGTGTGTACAGGTCGAGACTCTCGGGCACGGCGTCGGCCAGCGTGATCTCGACGATCTCCGCGGCGATGCCCCGCAGTCGCAGACGTTGCCGCAGCACCGCCGCGTTTCCGCCGTCGCCGTAGGTGCCCATCACGTC
>NZ_DATNJW010000373.1:0-6868 GCF_035603715.1 Mycobacterium sp.
TGTGTAGTCGTGCCCGCCGTAAACCGACGGCACGAAGATGATCCGGGTGTCCGCGTCACGCAGGATGAAGAGCAGCTCGCTGTCGCGCAGCGAGGGCAGGATGGGGTTGACCACCATCCCGGCGATCGTCGCCGCCAGGTAAATCACCGCGGCCTCATGCCAATTGGGCAGCATGAACGACACGACGCTGCCGATCGTCATCCTCTCCAGCAGTGCATGCGCTAACTCCGTCGCCTGCTCGTGCAGACTCTGACAGTCGAGTCGGTAACCGCCGTCGATCAGCAGCACTCGCTGCGGTGTGCGGTGTGCGGCATCGGCCAGCGAATCAGCCAGGGTCTCGCGCACCCACCACCCGCGCGCATAGGCTTCCGCGGTCCGCTTCTCGTCCCAGCGGACCGTTCGTCCACCGATCAGTTTGGTGTTCGACATCGCCGCATGTGAGATTAGCCGCGGACGCGTCGCATCGTCATCGAGTGACGGAAACGCGACGCCGGATGCGTGTTGATGGTCAACTGGGCGACCTCGCCATCCGAGGTCGCGTAGGTGCGATGCACCTCGAGAGCCGGGCTACCGACCTCGACGCTGAGTTGGGCGGCCAGCGTCGGCGAGATCAGCACCGCGGCGATTTCCTGGTGCACCTCGACGATGCTCAATCCGAAGATGTCTTCGATCAACGGAAAGATCGGACCGGTATGGCGCGCCAGCAGCCGGCCTACCCCGGCGAACGCTCGGTTGATGTAGTACTCGGTACGGCAGACTGGGAATTCGGCATCGTCGAGTCGGCGAAAACCCTTGACGGCCAGCCACTCCTCGCCGCTACTCAGACCGGTCCGGGCTGCCAGTTCGTCGTCGACGAGCACCATCCCGGTGGATTCGATCGCGAACTGTGCTCCGGTCGCGAACGCGAGCAGGTCGTTGATCGAGACGACGTCCTGGACGTAGGAGTCCGAAGACGGGCGCGGCACGACGAGCGTGCCCGCCCGCGGCCGGGATGCGACGAGGTTGTCGTCGCGCAGCCGCCTCAGCGCCTCTCGGATGGTGTACCGGCTGACCGAAAAGCGTTCACACAGTTGATGTTCGGTGGGTAGCTGGGATCCAACCGGGTACACTCCGTCGACAATCTCCTTTCGCAACGCGCGCGCCACCTGCAGGTAGCGGTGGTCGGCCGGCTGGGTGTCAGTCATGGTCATGCTCTCGCCGGAATGCCAGCACGCTGCCGTCCGCGTCGGCCGAAACGTACAAGGTGCCTTCCGGCCCCGCAGCGATGCCGGCGAACGGCCCTTGCGGTCCGGAGAACGGTGGCATTCCCTTCAATGGCTTGGGAATCACGCCGGGGGCTGCGCCGACTGGCAACCCGGACGCGATGGTGTGGGTTGCCGCGTTCTCGAGATCCACGACGACCAGTGTCTTGGCCCCGGCGTCGACCACATACAGCTGCTGTCCGTCGACCAGAATGCCTTGCGGGCGGCTCAATTCGGCCGCTACCGTATGGACGCCTGATCCGGTGAGCTTGACCACCCGACCGGCGCCTGCTTCCGAGACCAGCCAACCACCGTCAGGTGCGACCGCCACCCCGATCGGATCGTTGAGTCCGGACGCGATCACCTCCACTCGACCGCTGCGGATCGAGATCACCCGGCCGGTGCCGAGTTCGGCGGCCGCGACGGTGCCGTCGCGGGCGATCGCCACGCCGTAAAGCTGATCCAATCCGTCTGCCAGGACTTCGTTTTCGCCGCTGGCGGGCCGGTAGCGCGATACCTGACCACCCGACGTGGTGACGACGAACTCCTCGGGTCCCGATGGAACCAGCCCGCGCAGGAACCCCGGATACCCCGGGGTGAACAACATGCCCACCGTGTGCAGCGTGTGATCGGGCAGCAGCCGGTAGAAGTACGTGCCGTCGGCGATGTAAAGGCTGCCGTCGGAGCCGACCGCCAGATCCAGCGGCCAATTCAATCCGCCCGGCAGCACGGTCTGCGTCTTTCCGCCGGCGAGGATCTCGGTGATCTCGCCGGTGAAGTTCGAGACGAACAGTCGATCGTCAACGAAGGTCAGGTTGTCCAGGCCCGGGCTCAGTTCAGCCAGCACCATCTGCTCACCGGTGCGCGGATCGATGCGCAGCACCTGGCCGCTGTGCACCTGGGTCGAGACGATCTGGCCCGCCGCATCGAACTTCACCGAGTCGGGCACGCCCAGGCCCGAGGCGACTGTCTCGGGCACACCGCCGTCCAGGCTGATCCGCCAGATTTCGTTGGCGCCCATCACCGGGAAGTACAGCAACCCGTCCGGACCGACTTCCATGGCGTTGGGTGACGGCACATTCTCCAGCAGCACGCGCGGCTCGCCACCGGCAAGGTCGAGCTCGAGAAGCCGTCCGCCCTCACGACATTCGCCGATGAACAACCGGCCCTGATGAACGGTGATGCCGTTGGCCGACGGGACATCCCCACGCAACACCCGGGTGGTTCCGTCGGCGCCGCGCACGCTGACCCGACCGTCCATCACTTCGGTCGCGTAGAGATCGCCGCGCGGACCGAAGGCCACATCGTCGGGCGCGATGATGTCGCCACCCTTGGGGCTGATGGTCCCCAGCTGACCGGTGCCGACATCGAGCGCGCTGATCTGACTGCCGGTCACCTGCGCGATGTAGATCCGGCCGTCGGGGCCGGTCCGCAGGCCGTTGGCGCCGAACAGCCTGCTGGGCGGGGTGAGTCGCTCCATCTGCCAGCCTTCGGCGAGGGTGGTCGACACCCCTGCGCCGGAGCGGCCTTCGTGTAGCAACATCGGTGATGACTCCCGGGGGCCTTGGTGCCACAGCGTCATGGCAGTTTCAGCCGGTGACGTTAGCAACCGAGTCTGGTCCAGACAATAGCCAGGCAGATGTCAACCAGGGCCACTTGACGCTCGGCCATTTGCAGAGAATCATATTCTCAATTATGCGCATCTTGCTATCTTGTCCGGACAAAAAGTGGACGAATCTTCAACGTGGTCGATAACCTGATCGGTCTCGAGCGACGCGTGGTGGTCGTGGCCGGCGCCGCGGGCGGTGGTATCGGCACCACCGTGACGCGGATGGTCGCCGAAGCCGGTGCGACAGTCGTCGCGGTGAGCCGGTCCAAAGAAAATCTGGACGACCACATCGCCCCGCTGATCGAGCGTGGCCTGTCGATCGTGCCGGTCGCCGCGGACGTGGCGACCGAGGATGGCATCGACGCAGTCATCGAACAGGCGCTACGCGCCGACGGCGAATTGCACGGGCTGGTCAACGTGGCTGGCGGCGCCGCGCCGGAGACCTGGATGCCGTCGACCCGGGTGACCCGCAACGACTGGCGCGAGCTGTTCACCCAGAACCTGGAAACCGCCTTCTTCATGAGCCAGGCGGTTGCCGCGGAATTGAAAGCCGGCAAACGCCCCGGATCGATCGTGTCGATCTCGTCGATCAGCGGAATGAACACCGCGCCGTTCCACATCGCCTACGGCACCGCCAAGGCGGCGGTCGCGGCAATGACCCGCACTATGGCCGTCGAGCTGGCCGGTGACGAAATCCGGGTGAACGCCGTGGCCCCCGGGGTCACCGCCACCCCGGCTTCGCTCACCTACGTCGACGACGACGCCGAGCGTGATCGTCGCGCCATCGCGATGGGCCGGCGCGGCCGCCCCGAAGAGATCGCCGGCGCCATCCTGTTCCTGCTGTCCGATCTGTCCAGCTACATCACCGGCCAGACTTTGCTGGTGGACGGCGGCCTGGACCTCAAATGGACGCACCTGGGCGCTGACAACACTTCACTCTTCCTCAAGGACGACTCCTTCCGAGCGGCGATAAGGAGAATGTGATGACCGACATCGAAGTCGAAGTGGCCGAAGAGCTTTCCGCTCCGGTGACGATCGGCGTCGAGGCTTATTTGTCCGAGGACTATGCCCGCGCTGAGCGGGACAAGTTGTGGCGCAAGGTGTGGCAACAGGTCGGCCGGGTCGAAGACCTGCCGAAGGTCGGCAGCTTCCTGACCTACGACATCCTCGACGACTCCGTGATTGTGGTGCGCACTGGTCCGGACACCTTGACGGCGCACCACAACGTGTGCGTGCACCGCGGCCGGCGACTGGTCGACACGCCTGAGCGCACGAAAAGCGCGTGTGGGCATAAGAAGTCGTTCGTGTGCGGGTTTCACGGCTGGACCTACGACCTGGACGGCGGTTGCACACACATCCCCGAGCGCCAGGACTGGCAGGACTCGCTGACCCCGCAGAACACCCACCTGGCCCCGGTGCACGTCGACACCTGGGGCGGCTGGATCTTCATCAACCTGGATCCGCACTGCGAGCCGCTGCGCGACTATCTCGAACCGGCCGCCACCATGCTCGATCCGTTCGGGCTGCAGAACATGCGCGTCAAATGGCGCAAATGGCTTACCTTCCAATGCAATTGGAAGGTGGCGATCGAGGCGTTCAATGAGACCTACCACGTCGCCACCACCCACCCGCAGTTCAACAAATTCGGCACGTTCCGCGGCTGGGCCAAGGCGCAGGGCAAGCACAGCAACATCGGCTACGACGCGCCCAAAGACCTCTCCGAGACCAAGTCAAAAATCCGCCTCGGTACCGGAGACCCGCGCATCTCGACGGCGGAAATGCAGGTCTACACACTGGAGGAGACCAACGCCACGACCACCAAAACGCTGGTGGAAGCGGCGAAGCGGTTGGCCGACGAACTGCCTGAGGACACCCCCCCTGACAAGGTGCTCAGCCATTGGCTGGCCGCAGCGCGCAGCGACGACGCCGCCCGCGGTGTGGTGTGGCCGGTCATCGATCCCGAGCATCTGGCCAAGAGCGGCACCGCCTGGCAGATCTTTCCGAACTTTCAGATCGGGCAGGGCCTGACGACCGCGCTGTGCTACAGCGCGCGGCCCAACGGCTACGACCCCAACAGCTGCATCTTCGAAGCGGCTTGCTACGAGCTTTACCCCGAAGGTCATGAGCCGCAGACCGAATGGGAGTACCTGGAGGCGGACGATCCCGACTGGCGCACCGTCTTCCCCCAGGATTTCTCCAACATGGCCGCCGTACAGCGAGGCATGAAATCGGCTGGGTTCCAAGGCACCAAGCCCAACCCCTACATGGAACGCAGCACGGTCAACCTCCACTACCAACTGTCGAAGTACATGGGCACCGGCGAGCCGCAGGAGCTTCGGGATAGATGACAACGTTCGAGCCATGCGGCCCTACCCAGACGCCGGACGACATCGATATCGACGCGCTGCGCGAAAGGTACTTGTTCGAGCGGGATAAGCGGCTGCGCCCGGAGGGCGGCGCGCAGTACCTCGAACTCGACGGTGACCTGGCCGATCTCTACGAGGTGGACCCGTACACCCCGGTGGCCGACCGCGCCCCGATCGGCGAGGACATCGAGGTGGCCGTCCTTGGTGGCGGGTTCGCCGGATTGTTGTCGGGCGCCTACCTGAAAAAGGCTGGTGTGCAGGATGTTCGGGTCATCGACATGGCCGGGGATTTCGGCGGAGTGTGGTACTGGAACCGCTTCCCTGGCATCCAGTGCGACAACGACGCCTACTGCTACGTCCCGATGCTCGAGGAGCTCGACTTCCTGCCGAGCAAGAAGTTCGCCGACGGCGCGGAGATCTTCGCGCACTGCCAGGCCATGGGTAAGCACTTCGACCTCTACGACGGCGCGATCTTCTCAACGCAGGTCGAGGGCATGCACTGGGACGACAAGAGCAAGCGCTGGCGACTGATCACCAACCGCGGCGACGACATCCGCGCGCGGTTCGTGGTGATGGCGCAGGGCTCGTACAACAAGCCGAAGCTGCCCGGCATCCCCGGTCTCAAGGACTTCAAGGGACACCTATTCCATTCCGCTCGTTGGGATTACGACTACACCGGCGGCGACGCCAACGGCGGCCTGCATAGGCTGGCCGACAAGCGGGTCGCACTCGTCGGCACCGGGGCTACCGGCGTCCAGCTGGTGCCGCATCTCGGCCGGGATGCCAAGCAGCTCTTCGTGTTCCAGCGCACCCCGTCGTCGGTGGACATGCGCGCCAACACGCCCACCGACCCGGCCTGGGCGGCGGCCCTGCAGCCCGGTTGGCAGGAGGAGCGCAAGCGCAACTTCCACAACTGGTCACCGTTTGTGGGGGTGGTCTTCGGCGAACCAGATCTGGTGTGCGACTTCTGGACCGAATTGGGCCGCAACATGACCGCCCGGATTGCATCCAGTCCGGATCCCGCCTCGCTGGGGATCGAGGAGATCATGGCGATCCGGGAGGAAGAGGACTACAAGATCATGGAGCGGCTGCGCCGTCGCGTGGCCGCCCTGGTCGACGACCCCGACACCGCCGAGACGCTCAAGCCGTACTACCGCTTCATGTGCAAGCGGCCGTGTTCGAGCGAGACGTACCTGCCGGCGTTCAACCTGCCCAACGTGACGTTGGTGGACGTGTCGGAATCCAAGGGAGTGGAACGCCTGACGGAAACGGGCATTGTCGCCAACGGCGTTGAGTACGAGGTCGATTGCGTCGTATTCGCCAGCGGGTTCGAGATCTCCACGGAGATCAGTCGGCGCTTCGCGGTCGACGTCATCGAGGGTCGAGACGGGCTGTCGCTGTTCGACTACTGGCACGACAGGTACCAGACGCTGCACGGCATGACCACGCGCGGATTCCCCAACCAGTTCTTCACAGGCTTCATCCAGGGCGGCGTCTCGGCCAACACCACTGCGATGTTCGAGCAACAGGCCGAGCACATCGCCTACATCATCGCCGAGGCGCAGAAACGCGGAGCGACCACCGTCGAACCCAGTCAGGAGGGCCAGGACGGCTGGGTCAAAACGGTCGCCGAACTCGCGATCGACAACTCG
>NZ_DATNJW010000374.1:0-4897 GCF_035603715.1 Mycobacterium sp.
CGCCCGGGCTTCGCCGGCGTTGGAGTAGTCCGGCGAGGCCAGCATCGCGTCGGCGATCTCACGCATCCACGCGCCGTCCAACCCGATGGCGGGGTCGAGCAACACCAGTCCCGCGATTCGGCCGGGATGGGCGGCGGCCAGATGCATCGCGACCGCGCATCCGAACGAATGCGCCACCACCACGACGGGGTCGTCGGCCTGATGCTCGAGCAGCTCGGCCAGCGCGGCAACGTTGGCGTCGATTGTCCACGGTGCTGCCCACGATGACCTGCCGTGCCCGATCAGATCGGGTGCGGCGACGGCGATTTCGGGCAGGTGCTGGCTGGCCAGCGTTTCCCAGCGCTTGCCGTGCCCGGTCAGCCCGTGCAGCGCCAGCAGTCGTACGGGACCGATCGGGCCGAAGCGGTGCACGTGCAGGCGGGTCACGCGTTGAATGGTGCCAGCCGGGCGGTCACCCATCGTCGGCCGGGCCGACTTGTCGGACCCTCGTGGTGTCATTCCCGCTATGTCTTACCGCTGGGGCCCGGAGGCCCGCACTGTGCTCGATCCCGATCTGCGCGGGATGGTGCGCGTACTCGGTGGGCCGGGAACGGGTAAGAGCTCGTTGCTGATTGACGTCGCGGCCACGCGCATCCACGCGGGCGCCGATCCGGGATCCGTATTGCTGCTGACCGGTTCGGGCCGCATCTCGGCGCAGGCGCGTAGCGCGCTGACGGCGAAGCTGCTCGGCCCCCAGAACATCGGTGCCCGCCCCGCGGTGATCCGGGAGCCGTTGGTGCGCAGCGTGCACAGCTACGCGTTCGCCGTGCTGCGGCTGGCGGCGCAACGCGCCGGAGGGCCGCCGCCCAGGCTGGTCACCAGCGCCGAACAGGATGCGATCATCGCCGACTTGCTGGCCGGCGAGATCGCCGACGGTCCCGATGCGTCGACGCCGTGGCCGGCCGAGTTGCGAGCGGCCCTGGGTACTGCCGGTTTCGCCGCCGAATTGCGTTAGCTGCTGACCCGTTGCGCCGAGCGTGGGGTCGATCCGCAGCAACTCGAGCGTTTGGGGCGGCTGTCAGGTCGTCCCGAATGGGCGGCCGCCGGCCGGTTCGCGCGTAACTACGAGCAGGTGATGCTGCTGCGCGCGGCCGTCGGGACGGCAGCTCCGCAGGCGACGACTCCAGCGGTGGGCGCGGCCGAGCTGGTCGGGGCCGCACTCGAAGCGTTCGCCGTCGATCCCGAACTGCTGGCGGCCGAACGCGCCCGCATCGGCGTTCTGCTGGTTGACGATGCGCAGCAACTCGATCCGCAGGCCGCCCTGCTGGTGCGGGTGCTGGCTGCCGGTGCGGAACTCACGCTGCTCGCCGGTGACCCGGACCAAGCGGTATTTGGCTTCCGCGGCGCTGAGCCGACGGCGCTGCTGGGGGAGGTTCCCCCGCAAGCGGGAGGTGCCCCCCCACCGGCGGTCACCTTGAGGATGTCGTACCGCTGCGCTCCTGCCGTAGCGCGGGCCGTGTCCGGCATCGCCGGGCGCCTTCGCGGCGGCGGCGGAATCGAGGGCACCGGAGACGATTCCGGTTCGGTGCTGGTCAAACTCGCCGCGTCAGCCAATACCGAGGCCGCGATGATCGCCGACGTGCTGCGTCGCGCGCACCTCGTCGACGGCGTGCCGTGGTCACAGATGGCTGTCGTCGTCCGGTCGGTGCCGCGCGCGGCGGCCGGCCTGCCGCACGCACTGGCCCGGGCCGGTGTTCCGGTGGCACCGTTGGCGGTCACTGGCCCGCTGGCTGCGCAACCCGCGGCGCACGCGCTGCTGACAGTGCTGGCCGCCACCGCCGACGGGCTGGACGGCGAGCAGGCGCTCGCGCTGCTGACCGGCCCGATTGGTCGCGTCGATCCGGTTTCGCTTCGCCAGCTGCGACGGACGTTGCGCCGAGCCGAAATCGACGGATCCTCAAGGGAATTCGGTGACCTACTGGTCGAAGCGTTAAACGGCGGTTCGTCGGCGCGGCTGGCCGCGGCTCAGGCCAGGCCGCTGCAGCGGGTCCGCGCGGTGCTGGATGCCGCCGCCGGCTCGCATCGGCGGGGGGAGGACCCGCGCTACACGCTGTGGGCGGCCTGGCATCGCTCTGGTTTGCAGCGCCGTTGGCTGACCGCGTGCGAGCGCGGTGGCACATCCGGTGCGCAGGCCGGCCGCGACCTGGACGCGGTGACGGCATTGTTTGACGCCAGCACCGAGTACCTGTCGCGCACGGCCGGTGCGTCACTGCGCGGGCTGATCGACCACCTGGTCACTCAGCAACTGTTGGCGACGGGGCCCGAGCCGGCGGCCGCCGCCGAGCAGGTCGCGGTGCTCAGCGCGCACGCGGCGATCGGCCACGAGTGGGATGTCGTGGTTATCGCAGGACTGCAGGAAGGGTTGTGGCCCAACACGATTCCCCGCGGTGGAGTGCTCGGCACACAGCGGCTCCTGGACGTGCTGGACGGGGTTGCCGGGAACGCGTCGATGCGGGCACCGCTGCTCGCCGAGGAGCGGCGACTGCTGGTGGCCGCGATGGGCCGGGCACGCCGGCGGTTGATCGTGACGGCCGTCGACGGGGAGGCGAACGGCGACGACGAAGCCAGCATGCCGTCGCCGTTCTTCGCCGAGATCGCGCAGTGGTCCACCGGGTCCGCCGACGCCGCGCTGCAGCCGGTGACGTCGCCGCGAGTGCTATCGGCGACTGCGGTGGTCGGTCGGCTGCGCGGCGTGGTGTGCGCGCCGCAAGGCGTGGTCAGCGACGCGATGCGGCACTGCGCGGCAACACAATTGGCTCGCCTGGCCGCGGCAGGCGTGCCGGGCGCCGACCCGGCCGGCTGGTATGGCATGTCACCGGTCAGTACCACCGAACCGATGTGGAGCGGCGACGACCACGTCGTCACGCTGACCCCGTCGAGCCTGCAGACGTTGACCGACTGCCCGCTGCGCTGGCTGGCCGAACGACACGGCGGGACCGATCCCCGCGATCTGGGGTCGACGGTCGGTTCGGTGCTGCACGCGCTGATCGCCGAGCCGGCCGGCGGCGAGGCTGAGCTGCTGGCCGCCCTGGAGCGGGCATGGCAGCAGCTGCCGTTCGAATCGCAGTGGTATTCGGCCAACGAGCTGGCTAGGCATCGGGCGATGATTGAGACGTTCCTGGCCTGGCGGGCGCAAACTCGCGGCGAGCTCACTGAGGTCGGCGTCGAGGTCGACGTCGACGGTGTCCTCGACGGCAACGTGCGGCTGCGCGGCCGGGTCGACCGGATCGAACGCGACGCCGCGGGCCGGCTGGTGATCGTCGACGTCAAGACCGGCAAGACACCGGTCAGCAAGGACGATGCGCAGCGGCACGCCCAGCTGGCGGCCTATCAGCTCGCGGTGGCCGAGGGCCTGGTGGCCCACGGTGACGAACCCGGCGGCGGGCGGCTGGTTTACCTGGGGAAGACCAGTGCGGCAGGCGCCACCGAACGCGAGCAGGACCCGTTGACACCCGAAGCGCGTCAGGAGTGGCGTGATCGCATCCGCGACGCGGCCGATGCGACGGCCGGACCGCAGTTCGTCGCCCGAATCAACGACGGCTGCGCGCATTGCCCGCTGCGGCCAAGCTGCCCCGCCCACACGGGTATCGACGGAAAGGGTTCGCTATGACCGTCCTGGCACCGGCGTCAGCACGCTACAGCCCCAGCGAATTAGCAAGCGCACTCGGTCTTTTCGAGCCCACTGCGGAACAGGCGGCGGTCATCGCCGCTGCACCGGGACCGCTGGTGGTCATCGCGGGCGCGGGCGCCGGAAAAACCGAGACGATGGCGGCACGGGTGGTGTGGTTGGTGGCCAACGGCTATGCCGACCCGGGTCAGGTGCTGGGTTTGACTTTCACCCGCAAGGCGGCCGGACAGCTGCTACGACGGGTGAGGTCCAGGCTGGCCCGGCTCGACGGCACCGGATTGATCGTCGGCGCCCAGCCCAGTCTGCCGGTCGACGAGCCCGGTGGTGCGCCGGTAGTCGGCACCTATCACGCCTTCGCGGGCCAGCTGCTGCGCGAATACGGTTTGCTCTCAACGGGTGTGGGGCACGCGCCGATCGAACCCGACACCCGGCTGCTCAGTGAGACTGAGCTCTGGCAGCTGGCCTTCGACGTCGTCAACGCATACTCCGGTGAGCTGCGCACCGAGAAGAACCCGGCCGCAGTCACCGCGATGGTGCTGCGGCTGTCGGGTCAACTCGCCGAGCATCTGGTCGACACCGACCAGCTCCGCGATACCCATGTCGAGCTCGAACGGCTGGTGCACACCTTGCCCGCCGGCCCGTACCAGCGGGACCGCGGGCCGAGCCAGTGGTTGCTGCGAATGCTGTCCACCCAGGCCGAGCGCACCGAGCTGGTACCGCTGATCGACGCCCTGCACCGGCGGATGCGGGCGGAGAAGGTGATGGACTTCGGCGGCCAGATGGCCTCAGCCGCGCGGTTGGTCTCGGCGGTCCCGCAGGTCGGTGAGCAGTTGCGCAGCCGGTACCGGGTGGTGCTGCTCGATGAATACCAGGACACCGGATACGCCCAGCGCGTTCTATTGTCGTCGCTGTTCGGCGGAGGCGTCGACGAGGACCTGGCGTTGACCGCCGTCGGCGACCCGATCCAGTCCATCTATGGCTGGCGCGGCGCTTCGGCGACCAACCTGCCGCGATTCACCACCGACTTCCCGCTGCCCGACGGCGGCCCGGCGCCGGTGTTGGAGCTGCGGACCAGCTGGCGCAACCCGCCGTCGGCCCTGCACGTCGCCAACGCCGTCTCGGCGGAGGCGCGACAACGATCGGTGGCGGTGCGCGCGCTTCGCTCCCGCCCCGACGCCGAACCCGGCACGGTGCGCTGCGCGCTGTTGGCCGACGTGCAGGCCGAACGGG
>NZ_DATNJW010000375.1:0-5761 GCF_035603715.1 Mycobacterium sp.
GTGATGCCGACCGGTCCACACATCGAAACCCACGACGCGTGGGTGGAGTTTCCGATCTTCGACGCCAAATCGCGATCCATCAAGAAGACGTTCCTGGGCGGCTCGATCGGGCGCAACGCGTCCAACGTCGTGGTGATCGAGGCGTTGCGGGATATCACGATGTCGCTGGAACTCGGCGACCGGGTTGGGCTGGTCGGTCACAACGGCGCCGGGAAATCGACTCTGCTGCGGTTACTTTCGGGCATCTACGAGCCCACCCGCGGCTCGGCCATCATCCGCGGCCGGGTGGCGCCGGTGTTCGACCTCGGCGTCGGCATGGACCCCGAGATCTCCGGCTACGAGAACATCATCATCCGCGGCCTGTTCCTCGGGCAGACCCGCAAACAGATGCTGGCCAAGGTCGACGAGATCGCCGACTTCACCGAACTCGGCGACTACCTGTCGATGCCGTTGCGGACCTACTCCACCGGCATGCGGGTGCGATTGGCGATGGGCGTGGTCACCAGCATCGACCCGGAGATCCTGCTGCTCGACGAGGGCATCGGCGCCGTCGACGCGGACTTCCTGAAGAAGGCGCAGACACGACTGCAGAAGCTGGTCGAACGCTCCGGAATCCTGGTATTCGCAAGCCATTCCAACGAATTCCTGGCCAGGCTGTGTAAGACCGCGATGTGGATCGACCACGGCGTCATCAAGCTCACGGGTGGCATCGAGGACGTCGTGCGGGCGTACGAGGGCGACGACGCGGCCCGCCATGTGCGCGAGGTGCTCGCTGAAGCGAACCGGGCATGACCACGGTCTGCGCCGTCGTAGTCACCCACCGGCGACCCGACGAGCTGGCCAAGTCGCTCGACGCGCTGAGCACCCAGAGCCGGCAGCTTGACCAGCTGATCGTGGTCGACAACGACGCCGACGAACGGGTCCGCGATCTGGTGGCCGGCCAACCCATCCCGACGACATATCTGCCGTCGCACCGAAACCTCGGCGGTGCAGGCGGTTTCGCGCTCGGCATCCTGCACGCGCTGTCGTTCGGCGCCGACTGGGTGTGGCTGGCCGACGACGACGGCCATCCGCAGGACAGCCGGGTGCTGGCCACGCTGCTGGCCTGCGCGGACAAGCATCGGCTGGCCGAGGTATCGCCGATGGTGTGCAACGCCGACGACCCGCAACGGCTGGCCTTCCCGTTGCGGCGCGGCCTGGTCTGGCGCCGACTGGTCAGCGAATTGCGCACCGACGCCGGCCAGGAACTGCTGCCGGGCATTGCCTCGCTGTTCAACGGGGCACTGTTTCGGGCGTCGACGTTCGAGTCGATCGGCGTTCCCGATCTGCGGCTGTTCGTCCGCGGCGACGAGGTGGAGATGCATCGTCGGCTGGTCCGGTCCGGGATGGCCTTCGGAACCTGTTTGGACGCGGCCTATCTACACCCGTGCGGGTCGGCCGAGTTCAAGCCGATCCTCGGCGGCCGGATGCACACGCAGTATCCCGATGACGTGACCAAGCGCTATTTCACCTATCGCAACCGGGGCTACCTGATGGCGCAGCCGGGTCTGCGCAAACTGCTTGTCCAGGAGTGGCTTCGGTTCGGCTGGTTCTTCCTGATATCTCGTCGCGACCCCAAAGGTCTGCTGGAGTGGCTGCGGCTGCGCCGGCTGGGCCGGCGGGAACTGTTCAGGAGGCCTGATGACGATCGTTGATGTTGCCGCACAGTCCAAGACGATGACCCGGGCCTGGGGTGATCTGGTCGACGGATATCGTCGCCGCGAGCTGTGGCTGCACCTCGGCTGGCAGGACATCAAGCAGCGCTACCGCCGCTCGGTGCTCGGGCCGTTCTGGATTACCATTGCCACCGGGACCACCGCCGTCGCGATGGGCGGCCTGTACTCCAAGCTGTTCCACCTTCAGCTGTCGGTGCATCTGCCCTACGTCACGCTCGGCCTGATCATCTGGAATCTGATCAACGCCTCGATCCTGGAAGGCGCGGAAGTCTTCGTCGCCAACGAGGGATTGATCAAACAGCTGCCGACGCCGCTGAGCGTGCACGTCTACCGGCTGGTGTGGCGGCAGATGATTCTGTTCGCGCACAACATCGTCATCTACGTCGTCATCGCGATCATCTTCCCGAAGCAGTGGTCGTGGGCCGACCTCGCGGTGATCCCGGCGCTGGGCCTGATCGTGCTCAACTGCGTATGGGTGTCGTTGTGTTTCGGCATCCTCGCGACGCGGTTCCGCGACATCGGCCCGCTGCTGTTCTCCATCGTGCAGTTGCTGTTCTTCATGACGCCGATCATCTGGAACGACGACACGTTGCGGCAGCAGGGCGCCGGGCAGTGGTCGAAGATCGTCGAGCTCAACCCGCTGCTGCACTACCTGGATCTTGTGCGCGCCCCGCTGCTCGGCGCGCATCAGGAGCTGCGGCACTGGGAGGTAGTGATCGGGCTGACGATCGTGGGCTGGGTGGTGGCCGCATTTGCGATGCGCCAATACCGAGCGCGTGTGGCGTACTGGGTCTGACTCCGGGCCGGTTTCCTTGACCCCACTGCGGGTATTCAAGCGCACGACCTAAGGAGGACGTGCCATGAGTGCGACCAACAAGCTCAGGAACAAGCTGCAGCGTGCCGGTGGTAGAGCGAAGGAAAGCATCGGCCGCGTGACCGGCGACCGCAATCTCGAAAGTCGCGGTGCGGCAGATCAATTCAAGGCCGACGTGAAAGACATCGGCGAACAGGCCAAGGACGTTATCCGCGGACGGCGAATACGGCGTCGACGTCGAATCTGACGGCTGCGAACAGGATCTAAAAGAAAACCGCGGCCCAGGTCTCCCTGGGCCGCGGTCCCCCGACTCTCCCCCCGGCTTTTACGGCGCGCTGGGCGTGCCAGCTGCCCCGGTCGTGCCGACCCCGTCGCCGCCGTTGATACCCGGAATGGTGGTACCGGCGCTACCGTTCCCGCCGTTTCCGCCGGTGTCTGCGGTATTGCCGAGATTAGGACCCAGCCCGCCGCTGCCGCCCGTGGCACTTGCCACGGTGCCGCCGTCGCCGCCATTCCCGCCGGTGGCGTCAGAGTTCTGTTTAAGTCCACCGCCCCGAAAAATCCCGCCCGATTCCCACCCGAAGTGCCTGAGTGCCGTTCTCAGTCGCGCTTAAGGTAGCTCTTAAGCGCGCTGTGTTGGGGGAAACCACAAATTAATCGAAAACTATTCTGGAAGTCGTTGGCGATGAGATCGGACAGCTAACCGATCAAGATCTAACCGTGTCAAACAGCCTGGAATGGAACACTTTCCGCGCGCGGCCGGCAAACATTCGCGCAAACGAGCAGATCTAAATATCCAAACGAGGTGCGACCGAGCCTTTATTATTGGACATATGTATATCTCAGAAAACTCGACACATGTCTTATTAGAAAGC
Source organism: Mycobacterium sp. (assembly GCF_035603715.1). Lineage (GTDB taxonomy): Bacteria > Actinomycetota > Actinomycetes > Mycobacteriales > Mycobacteriaceae > Mycobacterium. The sequence goes on from NZ_DATNJW010000375.1 coordinate 3,405, forward strand.
GTGTTCCCTGAGGACTCATCGATGTACGCTCGTTCGCCGCACGACGCTGGAATATATTGGCGGCAGCAGCCACCAGGACAGGTTGAACCGAATTGAGTAAAAACGTCGAGCCCTCGGGGCTCACCGGTGAGGCACGCGATCGCGTCGCTGCCGAGTTGGCCCGGCTGCAAGAACGCCGGGACCGGCTGGAGGCCGAAGTCCGCAACGACCGCGGTGCCGTCAGCGACCACGCCGACGCCGCCGACGCCATCCAGCGCGCCGACGAATTGGCCGGCCTCGACGAACGGGTCGCCGAACTCGACCGGTTGCTGCACGCCGGCCCGGTGCCAACGAACGGGGACGAGCTGCCGTTCGGCACTATCGTCAAATTGAAGTTCGCCGACGGCGACGTGGTGACGATGCAGGTGATCTCGGTGATCGAAGAAGCCTCCATCGACAGTGAGGCCGAGGCGTTGACGGCGAGCAGCCCGCTGGGCCAGGCGCTGGTCGGCCGGAAAGCCGGCGACAAGGTCACCTACACCACGCCGCAGGGCGAGCAACAGGTCAAGTTGTTGGACGTGAAGTATCCGTCGTAAGCGCCCGTAGACTTTTCGCCGATGGCTGAGATCGCGGCGAATACCCGGCTCCCGCTGAAGACACAGGCGTGGCGATTCATCGTCACCGGCGGACTGTCGGCGATCGTCGACTTCGGTCTCTACGTAACGCTGCTGCACCTGGGCCTACAGGTCAACGTGGCCAAATCGCTCAGCTTCATCGCGGGCACGACGACCGCCTATTTGATCAACCGGCGGTGGACGTTCCAGGCGCCGCCCAGCAAGGCCCGGTTCATCGCCGTATGCGTGCTCTACGCGCTCACCTACTGCGTGCAGGTCGGCATCAACTATGTCTTCTACCTCCAGTTCGCCCACTACTCATGGCGTGTGCCGGCCGCATTCGTGATCGCGCAGGGCACCGCGACCGTGATCAACTTCATCGTGCAGCGCTCGGTGATCTTCCGGCTGCGCTGAGCTGACCGCACGGCCGGGTACCCTTTTTGCTGATGTTTCCCACTACCCCTAAGCGGCTGACCGGGTGGAGTCGCACCGCGCCTTCAGTGGCGCAGGTGCTGTCCACTCCGGACCCCGAGGTGATCGCCAAAGCGGTCGCCCACGCCGCCGACAACGGGGGGCGCGGCGTCATCGCCCGAGGCCTGGGCCGCTCCTACGGCGACAACGCCCAAAACGGCGGCGGGCTGGTCATCGACATGACGGCACTGAACCGGATCCATTCGATCGACGCCGACACCCACATCGCCGACCTCGACGCCGGCGTCAACCTCGATCAGCTGATGCGCGCCGCGCTGCCGTTCGGGCTGTGGGTTCCGGTGCTGCCCGGCACCCGGCAGGTCACCATCGGCGGGGCGATCGCCTCCGACATCCACGGCAAGAACCACCACAGCGCGGGCAGCTTCGGCAACCACGTCCGGTCGATGGAGCTGCTGACTGCCGACGGCCAGATCCGCCACCTCACCCCGGACGGTGAGGAGGCCGAGCTGTTCTGGGCCACCGTCGGTGGCAACGGGCTGACCGGGATCGTCTTGCGCGTGACTGTGGAGATGACGCCAACGGAGACGGCGTATTTCATCGCCGACGGCGACGTCACCCACACCCTGGACGAAACCATCGCCTTTCACAGCGACGGCAGCGAAGCGAACTACACCTATTCGTCGGCCTGGTTCGACGCGATCAGCGCGCCGCCCAAGTTGGGCCGCGCCGTCATCTCACGTGGATCACTGGCAAGGGTTGACCAGCTACCGGAGAAGCTGCAGAAGAATCCGCTGAAATTCGATGCCCCGCAGTTCTTTACGACACCCGATATCTTCCCCAGCGGACTGGGCAACAAACTGATCTTCGGCTCCATGACCGAACTCTGGTACCGCAAAGCCGGAACCTATCGCGGCAAAGCGCAGAACCTGACGCAGTTCTATCACCCGTTGGACATGGTCGCCGAGTGGAATCGCGCCTATGGCTCTGCCGGCTTCGGGCAGTACCAGTTCGTCGTGCCCGTCGAAGCGGTCGAGGAATTCAAAGGCATCATGTACGACATCCAGCGGTCCGGCCATTACTCGTGGCTCAACGTCTTCAAGCTTTTCGGGCCGGGCAACCAAGCCCCGCTGAGCTTCCCGATTCCCGGGTGGAACGTGTGCGTCGACTTCCAGATCAAGGCCGGCCTCAGCGAGTTCCTCAGCGAGCTCGACGCGCGGCTCCTGAAGTTCGGCGGCAGGCTGTACACCGCGAAGGACTCGCGAACCACCGCCGAGACGTTCCATGCCATGTATCCGCGCATCGATGAATGGATTGCCTTGCGCCGCAGGGCAG
>NZ_DATNJW010000376.1:0-6056 GCF_035603715.1 Mycobacterium sp.
CGCCGATTTGGGCCAGCGGCGGGCGCTCAACGGCGAACCCTTGCCGCCGGTGTTGGAGGCCACCGCCGCCGCGCAGCGCAACGGTGAGATCGGCGCCGGGCATGTCGCGGTGATCCGCAGCTTCTGGCACCGGTTGCCCGACTTCGTCGACATCGAGACCCGGCACAACGCCGAGGCGCAGCTGGCCCGCCTGGCCGGCGAGCACCGCCCCGATGAGTTGGCCCGCCTGGCCGACAAGCTGACCGATTGTCTGAATCCCGACGGCGATTTCACCGAGCACGACCGGGCGCGCCGCCGCGGCCTCAGCATCGGTCAGCAGGATCTCGATGGCATGTCACCGATCAGCGGATGGCTCACCCCTGAGGCGCGGGCCACCCTCGACGCGGTGTTCGCGAAACTGGCCGCACCCGGCATGTGCAACCCCGACGATGACCAGCCGTGCATCAGCGGCACCCCCTCACACGCCGCGATCCAGGGCGACACCCGCAGCGCCGGACAACGCCACCACGACGCGCTGCTCGCCGCCGCCCGCGCCCTGCTGGCCTCCGGCGAGCTCGGTCAACACAACGGGCTGCCCGCCAGCATCATCGTCACCACCACCCTGCAGGAACTGGAGCAGGGCGCCGGGCGCGGGCTGACCGGCGGCGGCACCCTGTTGCCGATGAGCGACGTGATCCGGCTGGGCTCCCACGCCCACCACTACCTGGCCATCTTCGACAACGGCAAAGCTTTGGCGCTCTATCACACCAAACGCCTCGCCTCACCCGCGCAGCGAATCGTGCTCTACGCCAAAGACCGTGGCTGCACCTTCCCGGGCTGCACCATGCCGGCCAACCTCTGCGAAGTCCACCACACCGACCCCTACGCCACCAACCCCGTCACCGACGTCAACGACCTGACTTTCGGCTGCGGCCCGAACCACGATCTCGCCGACCACGGCTGGACCACCCGCAAAAACCACGACGGCGACACCGAATGGATCCCCCCGCCGCACCTCGACCACGGCCAACCACGCATCAACACCTACTGGCACCCCGAAAAGCTGCTACAAGACGAGGACGATGAGCCGGGTTGAGTGCCTAGTACGGCAAGGTTGTCGGCAGCACTGTGGCTTTTTCGAGGCAGAAGTTCGATACAGCCGCGCCGATGACAAGCGCGGACAGATGCATGTTCAGGCCGCTGGCACTGTTCTCCTGGTTCACTGCTGCCACCAGCGGATCGAAGCCGACTGTGGAAAGCCGGTCGCACAATTGCCGGCCGTACGCGGCTGAGGCCGCGGGGCTACCGTCCGGAACGCCCACCGAATGAATCCCGAACAGATACGCGTTGTCGTTTTCGTCCGCATGGGCCAGCGGTGCAGCGGTCATCGCCAGCACACCACCGAGCACGAGCGATGTCAGTTTCACACCACGAACCATAGCGGGGCCGCAGGCTAGGTCAGCGTCGCCCGCACACACACCGTCACGTAAGGCAGCGACAGGCCACCGGCGTTCGCCAGCGCCGGATGGGTTGCCAGCAGCTCGCGTACCTGATCCAACGTCTTGGTGCGGACCTGCGTCGGCGAGGTGATGCAGTAGCTGCGCGACGCAACCAAATCGATGAGTGCTTGCGGCGTAAGGTAATTCGTCCACTCGACCTGGTGCCGCTGCACATCGGTGAACGGCTCCGGCAGGGTCACGTGGTCGCGCATCGGGTCGCCATCGCGACCGATGATGCGGCCCAGCTCCCGCACCCAGCCGAGCCGCTCGTCGCGGGTGTTCCACACCAAACCGAGTCGGCCGCCGGGTCGCAGCACCCGCGCCAGCTCAGGAATCGCCTGGGCCGGGTTGAACCAGTGCCATGCCTGCGCGACAAGCACGGCGTCAACACTGTTGTCCGCCAGCGGGATTTCCTCCGCTGTGCCGAGCAGTGCGGGGGTTTCCGGCAGCGACTTGCGCAGCATCTCCAGCATCTCGGCGATGGGATCGACGGCGATGACGTCCAGGCCGCGTTCCACCAGCCGGGTGGTCAGCTTGCCGGTCCCGGCGCCGAGGTCGAGCACGTCGCGGGCACCGGGCGGCAGCAGCCAGTCGATCGCATCCGGCGGATACGACGGACGGCCGCGTTCGTACGCGGCCGCTGCAGAGCCAAACGACAATGAGCGGGCCTGTGAGGACTGAGTCACCGCGGACACGCACCCTCAGCGGCCGCCAAATCGAGGGTTTGGCGGACCAGTTCACCGACGGCCTCGGTTTCCACCAGGAAGCCGTCGTGCCCGAATATCGAGTCGACCACCTGCAGCCGGTCGCAACCGGGCAGCAGCCCGGCCAGTTCCTCTTGCAGCCGCAGCGGGTAGAGGCGGTCAGAGGTGATTCCGCCGACCACCGCCGGCACCGGGCAGCCGCGCAGTGCGGTCGCGACACCGCCGCGGTTCCGGCCGACATCGTGACTGGACAGCGACTCGGTGAGCACCACGTAGCTGCCGGCGTCGAAGCGCGACACCAGTTTGCCGCCCTGATGCTCCAGGTAGCTCTGCACCGCGTAGCGGCCACCGGACGTCGGATCTTCGTCGCCCTGGGCTTCGTTGGCGAAGCGGGTGTCCAGCTCGACCTCACCCCGGTAGGTCAGATGCGCGAAACGGCGGGCGATCTCCAGACCGGCGTCGGGAGTATGTCCGGTGCCGTAATAGTCACCGTCCTGCCAGTTCGGGTCGGCCTTGATGGCCGCGATCTGGGTGCACTGGGTCCCGATCTGATCGGCGGTGGCACGCGCACCCACGGCCAGCAGCAGGCCGGCGCCGACCCGATCGGGATAGGAGACCATCCACTCCAGCGCCCGCGCGCCACCCATCGACCCGCCGAGCACCGCGGCGACTTCGGTGATGCCCAGCGCCGCCAGCGCCGCCACGTCGGCGTCGACCTGGTCCCGGATCGATATCGTCGGAAACCTTGAGCCCCAGGGCTTTCCGTCCGATGCGAACGAGCTCGGACCGGTGGACCCGCGGCAACCGCCGAGCACGTTGGTGGCCACCGCGCACCAGCGGTTGGTGTCGATCGGCGCACCGGGACCCGCGATCCCGTCCCACCAGCCCGGTGTGGGATGCCCGGGCCCGGCAGGCCCGGTGATGTGCGAGTCGCCGGTCAGCGCATGCAGGACGACGACGACGTTGTCGCGGGTCGGCGACAACGCGCCCCACCGCTGCACCGCGATGCTGACGTCGTCGAGCACCACGCCGGTCTCCAGCGTCAGTGAACCGATGTCAACAATGCCGACCTCGCCTTCGGCAGGCAGCGTCTGTGTCGGCACGTCAGAGATTGTCACCTGCGGCTCCTCAGAACGCGGCCACGGCGTGCGGATCGCCGGCGTGCGTGTGAGCGGCGGCGAAGCCGAGCTGGAGGTCGGCCAGAATGTCGTCGATGCCCTCGATACCCACCGCCAGCCGCACCAAACCGGGGCTCACCCCGGTGGACAGCTGCTCGGCGGGACTGAGCTGGGCGTGAGTTGTCGACGCCGGATGGATCACCAGCGAGCGCACGTCTCCGATGTTGGCGACGTGGCTGTGCAGCTTCAGTGCATCGACGAACGCCTTACCGGCGACCACGCCGCCGGCCAACTCGAAGGCCAGCACAGCGCCGGTTCCCTTGGGCGCCAGCTTCTTTCCCAGGTCATACCACGGCGAGCCGGGCAGCCCGGCGTAGTTGACCGACAGCACGTCGTCGTGACCGGCGAGGTATTCGGCGACCCGCTGCGCATTGGCGACGTGGCGCTCGACCCGCAGACTGAGGGTCTCCAAACCCTGGGCAACCAGGAACGCGTTGAACGGCGACGCCGCCGAACCCAGGTCGCGCAGCAGCTGCACGCGGGCCTTCAGCGCAAATGCGGGCGGACCCAGCTCGGCGTACACCACGCCGTGGTAACTGGGGTCCGGCGTGGTGAAGCCGGGGAAGCGTCCCTGGGTCCAGTCGAAGGTGCCGCCGTCGACGATCACCCCGGCGATTGCGGCGCCGTGGCCACCGAGATACTTGGTCGCCGAATGCACCACAATGTCGGCGCCCTGCGTGATCGGCTGGATCAGGTACGGGGTGGCGATCGTGTTGTCGACGATCAGCGGCACACCATGCTCGTGGGCCACCGCGGAGACGCCGGGGGTGTCCAGGATGTCGATCTGCGGGTTGGAGATCGTCTCGGCGAAGAACGCCTTGGTGTTGGGGCGCACCGCGGCCCGCCACGAATCCAGGTCGTCGGGATCTTCGACGAAGCTGACCTCGATGCCGAGCTTGGGCAGCGAGTAGTGGAACAGGTTGTACGTGCCGCCGTAGAGCCGTGGGCTGGACACGATGTGGTCGCCGGCGGCGGCCAGGTTCAAGATCGCGAACGTCTCGGCGGCCTGACCCGACGACAGGAACAGCGCGGCCACTCCGCCCTCCAGGGCGGCGATCCGCTGTTCGACGACGTCGGTGGTCGGGTTGCCGATCCGGGTGTAGATGTTGCCCGGCACCTCCAGCCCGAACAGCGCCGCGGCGTGGGAGGTGTCGTCGAAGACGTAGGAGGTGGTCTGGTAGATCGGCAGCGCACGGGCGCCGGTGGCCTGGCAGGGCTGCTGACCTGCGTGGACCTGCTTGGTCTCGAATGACCAGTGCGCGGTCGGATCGTTCTCGGCTTCGCTATCAGGGGTGGGGTCAGAACTCACTGTCGAATGCTTTCCGGGAAGCAACGTCAGCGACGCACGATGGGTCGGCCCACGTGGGTACGCGTCAGGTTTCCCTGTCTACTCCGGGGGGCCCATCACGGCGGACCCGCGCTTGCCGCGTAGCCGCTGCTGGCTACGAAACCTGGTTGTCACCCGGGGCACCCCACCGCGGTTGGAGGGTTGCCGGCCAGCAAGCCGGGGCTTGACGCTGGCGCTCATGACCAAAACGAAGCTTAGCTCATCAAGGTGATCGCGTGCCAGCGGCCACCGGGTGCACCCACCGGTGGCGATCGCGCAGAGCACATCCCGGGTACCCGTTCAGCGCGGCCCAGATCGAGGACGACATCAGCGAAAACACGCTTGATAACGTGGCAGCCAGATTCCCCGCGAACCCCCGTCAGGATCTAACCGATACCGGGAGAAACACCGTGAGCGCCGACCAGCCGACCATCATCTACACGTTGACCGATGAGGCGCCGCTGTTGGCGACCTATGCCTTTCTGCCGATCGTGCGGGCGTTCGCCGAACCGGCGGGCATCACAATCCAAACCAGTGACATCTCGCTGGCGGCGCGGATCCTGGCCGAATTCTCCGACTACCTGACCGACGAGCAACGCGTGCCGGACAACCTGGGTGAGCTGGGCCGGCTGACCAACGAAGCCGACACCAACATCATCAAGCTGCCCAACATCAGTGCGTCGGTGCCGCAGCTGGTGGCCGCGGTCAAGGAACTGCAGGGCAAAGGATTCAAGATCCCCGACTACCCGCAGAGTCCGAAAACCGACGAGGACAAGGAAATCCGCGACCGCTACGCCAAATGTCTTGGTAGTGCGGTGAACCCCGTTCTGCGACAGGGCAATTCGGATCGCCGAGCGCCGAAGGCGGTCAAGGAGTACGCGCGCAAACACCCGCACAGCATGGGGGAATGGTCGCAGGCGTCGCGCACACACGTCGCGACCATGAAGCACGGTGACTTCTACCACGGCGAGAAGTCGCTGACATTGGACCGCGCGCGCGACGTAAAGATGGAGCTGAAAACCAAGAGCGGCAAGACGATCGTGCTCAAGCCGAAGGTATCGCTGCGGGACGGCGACGTCATCGACAGCATGTTCATGAGCGTGAAGGCGCTCTGCGACTTCTACGAGGCGGAGATCGAGGACGCCTACAAGACCGGCGTGATGTTCTCACTGCACGTCAAGGCGACGATGATGAAGGTCAGCCACCCCATCGTCTTCGGCCACGCCGTCAAGATCTTCTACAAAGACGCCTTCGCCAAGCACCAGGAGTTGTTCGACGAACTCGGCGTCAACGTCAACAACGGACTGGTCGACTTGTACAACAAGATCGAGACCCTGCCCGCGTCACTGCATGACGAGATCGTCCGCGA
>NZ_DATNJW010000377.1:0-3585 GCF_035603715.1 Mycobacterium sp.
TCCGGGCCACGTCGACTTCACCTACGAGGTGTCGCGCGCGCTGGAGGCCTGCGAGGGCGCGGTTCTGCTGGTCGACGCCGCGCAGGGCATCGATGCGCAGACGCTGGCCAACCTGTATCTGGCGCTCGACCGCGACCTGCACATCATTCCGGTGCTCAACAAGATCGACCTGCCCGCCGCCGACCCCGACCGCTACGCCGGCGAGATCGCCCACATCATCGGGTGCGAGCCGAGCGACGTCCTGCGTGTGTCGGGCAAGACCGGGGCTGGCGTCACCGACCTGCTCGACCACGTGGTGCGCGAAGTTCCGCCGCCCACCGGGGATCCGCAAGCGCCCACCCGCGCAATGATTTTCGACTCCGTCTACGACATCTACCGCGGCGTGGTGACCTACGTGCGTGTCATCGACGGCAGGATCGTCCCACGCGAACGCATCGCGATGATGTCCACCGGCGCCACCCACGAACTGCTCGAGGTCGGCATCGTCTCTCCCGAGCCGAAGGCCTCCGACGGGCTCGGCGTCGGGGAGGTCGGCTACCTCATCACCGGCGTGAAGGATGTCCGCCAATCGAAGGTCGGTGACACCGTGACCACCGCGCGCCACGGCGCGAAGGAGGCGCTGACCGGATATCGCGAACCTAAGCCGATGGTCTACTCGGGTCTGTATCCCGTGGACGGATCCGACTACCCGAACCTGCGCGATGCGCTGGACAAGCTGCAGCTGAACGACGCCGCCCTCACCTACGAACCGGAGACATCGGTGGCGCTGGGCTTCGGCTACCGGTGCGGATTCCTCGGTCTGCTGCACATGGAGATCACCCGCGAACGCCTGGAACGTGAATTCGACCTCGACCTCATCTCGACCTCGCCCAACGTGGTCTACCGAGTGGAGAAGGAAGACAACTCCGAGCTCGTCGTCACCAACCCGTCGGACTGGCCCGAAGGCAAGGTCCGCGCCGTGTATGAGCCCATCGTCAAGACCACGATCATCGCGCCCAGCGAATTCATCGGCACGATCATGGAGCTCTGCCAGTCCCGGCGCGGCGAACTCGGCGGTATGGACTACCTGTCACCGGAACGGGTCGAGCTGCGTTACACCATGCCCTTGGGCGAGATCATCTTCGACTTCTTCGACTCGCTGAAATCCCGCACCCGCGGCTACGCCAGCCTCGATTACGAAGAAGCCGGCGAGCAGGAAGCCGCACTGGTCAAGGTCGACATCCTGTTGCAGGGTGAGGCCGTCGACGCGTTCAGCGCCATCGTGCACAAGGACAACGCCGCGGCCTACGGCAACAAGATGACCACCAGGCTCAAAGAGCTGATTCCGCGTCAGCAGTTCGAGGTGCCGGTGCAGGCCGCGATCGGATCCAAAATCATTGCGCGCGAAAACATTCGCGCGATCCGCAAAGACGTGTTGTCCAAGTGCTACGGCGGTGACATCACCCGCAAGCGCAAACTGCTGGAGAAGCAGAAGGAAGGCAAGAAGCGGATGAAGACCATCGGCCGCGTGGACGTGCCGCAGGAGGCGTTCGTCGCCGCACTGTCCACGGACGCCGCGGGGGACAAAGGCAGCAAGAAATAGCCATGCGGGCAGTCGGACTGGCCACGGTGTGCGCGGCGATCGCCGCACTCGCGGTGGGCTGCGGTCCGGTTGTCGACGGGACGGCTAAGCCGGCGCCAAACCTGAAGCCGCGACCGCTGTCCGGCCAGATCGTCAAGAAGGTGCTGCTCAGCGACCGCGCGCTGGCACGGATGCTCGGCCAGCCTTTCGTCGCACGTCAACCCGCGCAGTTCGGCGGCCCCGACAAGCTCGACCAGCGAGACGCGCCCCCGGAGTCGGCCGAGTGCCTGGGTGTGACGGCGATGCTGCAGCAGAGCGTCTACGGGTCCGCCCAGGTCCAGACCGTCGCCTCGGAGTCGTGGTGGAACGACGGCGACCCGGCCCAGGTGATCAGCGTGATGGAGGGCGTTGTCGCGCTGCCCTCGGCCGCGCAAGCTCAAGAGCTGTTCGCGAAGTTCCCCCCGCAGTGGCAGCAATGCGCCGGCAAGACGACCACCGATCAGACCGGCCCGATCAGCACGACGACCGTGATCGGCGACGTCCACGTCGCTGATTCCGTTGTCGCAGCGACCAATACCGCGACCGCGACGCTCCCCAACATGCCGGCCCTGCAGCCCACCCCGCAGTCGCGGGCGATCGGTGTCCGGTTGAACTGCATCGTCGAAGTCGAGGTCGTGTTCTTCGGCGATCGGCGGCCATCCGATCCGGGTACGGGCAATCCGGACACCAGCGCCACCGACATCGCCGGCGCGATGATGGACAGGGTCAGCAGATTCAGCTGATCCACGGGCCGCGTGTTGGCTTCGCACCCAAGCGGAATTAGGGTGAGCCCGGTGAACGGATTTCTCGGCTGGTGGGACGGCGTCGAGTTGTGGCTGTCCGGGCTGGGGTTCGTGTTTCAGTCCATCGTGGTGATGCCGGTTGTCCTGCTGTTGGCCTACGCCATCGCGGCGGGACTGGACGCGATGTTGGGTCGCGGTATCCAGGTGATGCGGCGTCTCCGTCATAACGGTGACGAGCCCGGATGAACCGAAAGGCGGGTATGCCGCGCTCTCAGGTCAGCTTGGTGCTGATCGCCTTGGTTGTGCTGGTGATCGTCGCGTGGTTGCTGACTCGCTGACCTGCACGAGCTTCGGCTGCGGGTCTGGTGGATTCTGTTAGGCTTCGGCCATGCTTGCAGCATCCGGCAACACCGAGTGCCATGTCTTGGCGCTCATTGCCGTAGGCGATTACGCCGTTGCTGACGTGCACTGTTGTCGCTGATCTTCTGCCCGCGCGCTGAAACTCGCCTTTTCCTTCGCGACGGGATTTGTCAGCCGTCAAGCCCATTGTCGAAAGGTCGACCATTGTTCGACGACATCCGAAATGCCGTGGGGTGGTGGCGGCATGCCGCCGCGCTGACCCTCGCCGCGAGCTTGATCGCGGCGTGTCACGGTGGCGCCAGCGATGTCGTCGGCGGCGGCAACTCGGGCGATGGGCACACCAGCATCACGCTGGTCGCCTACTCAGTACCTGAACCCGGCTGGAGCAAAGTCATTCCGGCGTTCAACGCTTCGCCGGAGGGCAAGGGCGTCCAGGTGATCGCCTCGTACGGCGCATCGGGTGACCAGTCACGCGGCGTCGTCGACGGCAAGCCCGCCGATGTCGTCAACTTCTCGGTCGAGCCCGATGTCGCGCGACTCGTCAAGGCGGGCAAAGTTTCCAAGGACTGGGACAAAGACGCCACCAAAGGCGTCCCCTTCGGATCGGTGGTGACGCTGGTGGTGCGTCCCGGGAATCCGAAGAACATCAAGGACTGGGACGACCTGCTGCGGCCCGGCGTGGAGGTCATCACGCCGAGCCCGCTGAGTTCGGGATCGGCGAAATGGAATCTGCTTGCGCCCTACGTGGTCAAGAGTGTGGGCGGCCACGACCCCCAAGCGGGTCTCGACTTCATCCACAAGCTGGTCGGTGAGCACGTCAAACTGCGTCCCGGGTCGGGCCGCGAGGCCACCGACGTCTTTGTTCAGGGCAGCGGTGACGTG
>NZ_DATNJW010000378.1:0-7366 GCF_035603715.1 Mycobacterium sp.
TTTGCTGTGATGGCGGTCGAAGGAAGTCGCGAAAACCCCCGCGCCTCACAATCAACGGGTGCAGCGGGTGACGCAGGTCACCAAAAGGCGTGGCAGCGAGGCTCTACGCGCTCATCGAGCGCCGGACATCGCGCATATTGGCCGAGGAGAACCGGGCATCGGGAGACCCCGCGCAAAAGTTGCCCGATATTTTTTCGCCGAGGCCGCGCATCGATGCCCCTGACCTGCGGGATCGGCGGAGGTGGCGTTGGGCCGGCCACGGCGGCTCTACGATGAAATCCATGAGCTTGGCCGCCCACCGCATCCGCGTAGTGTCGCGCTCGACGAGCTCATGAGCGAGCCTGACGATTTCCTGCGCGACCGGTTGCGACCCGCACCGCAGAGCGGGCCTGCGGGGCCGCCGCCACGCCCGCAGACCAGCGAGCCCCTTCCGGCCCCGCCGCAGCCGCCGGCTCCCCCACGCCCGGTAGAGCGACCGTCGTGGAGCGACCGCGACTTCGCGCCGCAGCGGCCCCCTCCCCCACGCCCCGCCGGCCCGTCTGAGCCGCGGTCGTGGAGCGAACTCGATTTCGCGCCCCGGGGTGACCGGGAACGCCGCCAGGCCGGCCCGCCCGGTCCCAGCTACGGCTGGCGCCGCATCGTCTACAAGGCCACCTTCGGTCTGGTGAACCCCGGCCCGTCGGCCCGTGAAAAGCAGGACGCCGCCCACGAAGCCACCATCGGGGCGACACTGCGGGGCAACTACAAGGTGGGGGTGCTGGGCAAAGGTGGTGTCGGCAAGACCACCGTCGCCGCCAGCGTGGGCTCGATCTTCGCCGAGCTTCGCCGCCAGGACCGTGTCGTCGCGATCGACGCCGACACCGCGTTCGGTCGGCTCGGCAGCAGAATCGACCCGCGGACCAACGGCTCGTACTGGGAGATCGCCGCCGACAAAGACCTTCGGTCCTTCGCCGACGTCAGCACCCGCGTCGGCAGCAATGCAGCCGGTCTGTACGTGCTGGTGGGCGAGCAGACGGCGGGGCAGCGACGGGTGCTCGATCCCGCGCTGTACCGCGAGGCCACCTCTCGACTGGACCGCCATTTCACCATCGCGATCGTCGACTGCGGCTCCACGATGGACGCGCCGGTGACCCAGGAGGCGCTCAGCGACCTGGATGCGCTGATCGTGGTGTCGTCGCCGTGGGCGGACGGCGCCGGGGCCGCGGCGCAGACGATGGAATGGTTGGCGTCGCACGGCCGTAGCGGCCTGCTGAACCGCACGGTGGTGGTGCTCAACGACTCCGACGGTCATTCGGACAAGCGCCACCGATCGCTACTGGCGAACCAGTTTGTCGAACGCGGCCAGAAGGTGGTGCAGGTGCCCTTCGACCCGCACCTGCGCCCCGGCGGGGTCATCGACGTCAGAAGCGAGCTGGCTCGCACGACGCGGAGCAGATTCCTGGAGATCTCCGCGACGATCGCCGGGTTCTTCGCCGCGCGGCCGGCAAGCCCGCGCGAAGCGCGCTAGGCACGCGCTGACGGGTCCGCGGTGGCCTCGATCTTGGTCACCCGATGATCGCGGATCGTCAGCACGATGACGGCGAACAGCCGTCGCTCGGCGAACGCCAACAGCACGGGCTGGCCGGCCGGACCGCTGACCACCGTGGCGCCGGGTCCCAGGTAGCGCAGCAGGTTGACGGCGACGTTGTGCGGTCCGTGGTTGATCTGCGGTGGCGGGGCGGGGTCGGCGAGCACGGTGCCGATTCCCCACACCGTCGGGTCGAGCACCGCGGCCAGCGCCTGCAGATCGCCGTTGGCGCACGCGGTGATGAACTGCTCGGCGACGAGCTGGTGTTCGGTCGTCGACACCTCGCCCGGCTTCGGTTGTCCGAGAGCGAATTTCGTCCGGGCCCGTCGTGCGAGCTGACGGCAGGTGCCCACCGGGCGACCGACCGTCTCGGCGATGGCATCGAAGGGAACACCGAAGACGTCGTGCAACACGAACGAGACCCGTTCGCCGGGGCTCAGTCGGCGCAGCACCTCCCATAGCGCCGTACGGACCTCGTCGTCCAGGGTCACCCGGTCGGCCGGATCGACGCGACCGGACTGATTGACGGCGGCCACCTCGGTACCGATGTCTTCGGGCCGCTCGTAACGTGAGCGCGCTGAGCGCACCTGATCGAGGCAGAGCCTGCCGGCAACCACGGTCAGCCAGGCGCGGACGTCGTCGATCGCGGTGATGTCGGCGCGCGAGAGCCGCAGAAATGCCTCCTGCGCAACGTCTTCGGCCTCACCCACGTCACCCAGCATCTGGTACGCCAGGTTGACCAGGTACGGGCGATGCTGCCGCCAGGCCTGGGTGACCTGGTCCTCGGACTGCGGTCGGCTCATGTGTTCACGACGATCTGGGTGGGCGAAAAGTTACAAGCTGCTGCTGTAACTTTCCCATCTCCCGGCCCGTCCTTGAAGAAAAGAACGCTGACCAGGAGGCCACCATGACCATCGTTGTAACCGGAGCGACCGGCAATGTCGGCCGACCGCTCGTGTCGCTGCTCGCCGCCGCAGGTACGCGGGTACGGGCCGTCACCCGCACGCCGAAGGTCGCCGCGTTCCCCGACGGGGTCGAAGCGGTGAGTGCAACCATCGATGCCCTGCCCGGGGCGTCGGCCGTGTTCCTCAATTCGCGAGCCCTCGGCGATCACCTCGCCGACGTCGTCGCCGTCGCGCGACACAGCGGGGTGCGGAAGCTGGTGGCGCTGTCGGCGATCAACGCCGACGACGACTTCTCGCGGCAGCCCTCGCGAGTGCGCGGCGACCGCAACCTCGAAGTCGAGCAGTTGGCCGTCGACTCCGGCCTGGACTGGGTGAGCTTGCGTCCCTCGGTCTTCGCAACCAACTTCGCCGGCATGTGGGGCGCGCAGATTCAAGCCGGCGACGTCGTCGGTGGGCCCTACGCCCAGGCGTCCAGCGCTCCGATCGTCGAGGCCGATATCGCCGCGGTGGGCGCGCACGCGCTGCTCACCGATGAGCTTGTCGGCCAGCGGATCCCGCTGACCGGGCCGCAGGCGCTCACCAACGCGGAGCTGGTCGACGTCATCGGTACCGTGCTCGGTCGTCCGCTGCGGTATCTCGAGGCCCCGCCCGATGCGGTGCGACAGCGCTTCATCGCCATCGGCCTGGGCGCCGAATTCGCCGATGCGTACACCTCGATGCTGGCTGACGCCGTCGACAAGCCGGCGTTGGTCACCCGCGAAATCGAAAAGATCACCGGCCAGCCGGCGACCCCGTTCGCCCGGTGGGTTTCCGATCACCGCCACCTGTTCACGAAATAGCAAAGGAGCCAGGCCATGTCCGATCCACGTCCACCGCGGTACCTCAAACCGATGAACAAGATGATGATCGCGGTGCAGAAACTCGGCGTACCGACTGGGCCCGCCATGGTGCTGACGGTGCCCGGCCGCAAGTCGGGTAAGCCGCGCAGTACGCCGATGACGCCGTTCCACGTCGACGGTGCCCTCTATGTCGTGGCGGGCTATCCCGGTGCGGACTGGGCTGCCAACGCACGGGCGGCCGGCACCGGCACGCTCAGCAGAGGCCGCCGGTCGCGATCGGTCAGGATCGTGGAACTGACTGCGGCACAAGCTCGCCCGATACTTCGGATTTTCCCGGTCGAGGTCCCGGTCGGCGTCGCCTTCGCCAAGAGTTCGGGGATGGTGACCGACGGAACGCCCGATGAGTTCGAAGCGCTGGCCGGCCGCATCGCAGTGTTTCGGTTCGACCCGGTGACGACGTGAAGGCTCCAGTTCGATCTCGCTGAAGCGGGCCGGATGCCGCGTCGCCGACCTATGCTCCGATAGTGGTGACCGACCTGCTCAACGCCGTGATCGCGGCGCACGGAGGCCTGGAGCGGTGGCGCACATTCGGGATCATCGAGGCGACCATCATCAGCGGCGGCAAGCTGTGGGAGATCAAGGGTCAGCCGCAAGATCCGACACCGCGACGGATGACTGTTGCGCTGCACCGAGAGTGGGCATCGGTGCAGCCATTCGGTGCGGCGGATCAAAAAACCGACTTCACACCGCAACGCGTTGCCATCGAGAAGCTGGACGGCCGCGTGGTAGCCGAACGCGTCAATCCGCGACAATCATTCGCGGGGCATGAATTGACGACACCGTGGGACCCACTGCAGCGCGCCTACTTCAACGGCTATGCGCTGTGGACCTACTTGACCACCCCGTTCTTCATGGCGCTGCCGGGCTTGACGGTCACCGAGTTGGATCCGATCGAGGACAATGGGGAACGCTGGTTCGGTCTACAGGCGCAGTTTCCGGATCGGTTTGCGACTCACAGCCAGACGCAGGAATTCTATTTCGGCAGCGACTTCCTGCTGCGCCGTCACGACTACCGGGTTGACGTCGCCGGCGGATTCGCGGCAATCCAATACGTTTACGACATCGTGGAAGCCGACGGGATCAAGCTGCCGTCCAGGCGACGGGCGTACCGCTGCGACGCCGACGGCCGGATCATTGCCGAGGATCTCATGGTGTCCATTGACGTCAGCGACGTCAATCTGACATGAAGAGTTCTCGATCCGTCCGTGTCGGCTGGCCGGAATCGGTGCGCCGCCATCGATAGCCGTCTTCGTCTTCGTACTCGAGCGTGATACACAGCTCATAACTCGGGTCGGTTGTCGTGTAGGCCATCACCGCGTACTGATTCGGCGACAGCATCCGCGGCCACCGCTTGACGAGGTGACCTGCGAGAGTGTCTCGAATCGCTTGCTTGAGCACCGGCACCAGGTCACTGCCGTGTTGATGGGATCCATCTCGCAGCGATTCGAGTTGTACCGCACGTGCGGCCCGGTCGAAGGCCTCATCGAACGGAACGTTTCGGCTGGCTGGCCGGCAGCCGCCCGGTACTTCAAACCCGTTGGCGTCCAATGCTTTGACATCGACCGCAACAATGCTGGCCATAGTGTTGCTTGCGTTGTCGACTCTGACGGTCCACCACAAGTCGCCGAAGATCGGTATTCGGCCGCGGGACGGCACGACTTTTCGCGCCTGAGCCTCGACACGGTCCATATGTACCCGGTGGAGCGCGTCCATCCGCTCTAGATGGTGTCGGTGTTCTTGAGAGGCTTTCCGGGGATCACGAATAACGGCGATGTACAGCGCGGTGAGCACGCCGATAGTGGTTGCCATCGCGCCAATAGCTTGAATTTCCTGAAGCAACAGCACCATTGATTCACGCCCCCGGGCGTGGATAGTCGTCGTAGAACCCGGCTCCGGATTTGACTCCCAACCGGCCTTGCTGAATGTAGTCGCGTAACAGCCGGCGTGGTCCTTCCGGATACTCGGGGTGTTCGGCGCAGTAGTGCTCTTCGATGTCCAGCACGACGTCCAGGCCGACCTGATCCATCATTCGGAAGGGCCCGGCCGACCCGGTGTTGATGTGGAACATCTGGTCGACGTCCTGCGGTGTGGACACGCCTTCGGCGACGACCTCGAGGCTTTCCCGCTTCACCGCTGCCCATACCCGGTTGAAGATGAAACCGGTGCTCTCCCTCCGCGCTTCGAATGGGTGGAGCCCAAACAGTGGCAGTGTCGCCTTCACGAACTCGATCACCTTGCGGTCGGTCTGCCCGCAGGACATGACATCGACCGCGGTCTGTTTGGGCGGCATATAGAAGTGGATGTTCAGCACCCGCTCGGGATGATGCACGTTGTCCAAGAACATCCGGCTGGCATAGGACGACGAGTTGCTGGCCAGGATCGCGTCAGGGGCCGACAGCTCGTCGAGTTGCCCGAACATCTGTTTCTTCAGCTCGAGCCGTTCGGGAATCGCCTCGATGACCAGCCACGCTTTGCCGACCGCCTCGCCGAGATTGGCCTCGGTGCAGACCTGACCGGGGCTCACGCCCGGAAGTCGGTCGGCGAGCGCCGGAAGCTCCTGCGTCACATAGTCGATCGCAGCGTCGCGTTGGGCTTCGGCAAGATCGTAGATCGTCACGTGGGCGCCGTGCGCGGCGAAGACGAGAGCGATACGCCGTCCGAGTGTGCCGGCGCCGATGACGGCTACCGGGCGGCTGGCGTAGTCCGCGGGTACGGTGAAACTCATTGGTCGCTCCTTGTCGTGTTATGCGGCGTTGGCCGCTGATTGGGATGGGGTCGACGGGGCGGTGCCACCCGGTGGCAATGCCTGACGACCGGTGATAGTGAGCTGGCCCCGGTTCATCGTCAGGAAGGTTGTTGTCCACGAAATGATCGTGGTGACCTTGCTTTTGAAGCCGACCAGATAGGCCAGATGCAGAAGCAGCCACGCCACCCAGGCCGGGAAGCCGCTGACTTCCAGTCGGCCCATTTTGACGACCGCTGAAAACCGCGAAACGGTGGCCATGGAGCCCTTGTCGAAATAGTGGAATGGTTCGCGTGCGGCACGGTGGAACGGTTCGCGGATGGCTGGGGCGTCCACTTTGAGCTCGGCCCTGATGGCGCGCGCGGCGTACCTTGCGCCCTGGATCGCACCCTGGGCCATGCCGGGAACGCCTGGGACCGAGGCCATGTCACCGATGACAAACACGTTCGGATGTCCAGGAACGGTCAAATCGGGTAACACATTCACGCGGCCCGACCGATCGACCTCGGCACCGGCTTGTTCGGCGATCTGCCGACCGAGCGGGCTGGCGGCCACCCCGGCCGACCACACCTTGCAGACCGATTCGATGCGACGGGTGGTGCCATCGTGGTCCTGGACTGTCAATCCGTCGCGGTCGACATCGACGACCCTTGCGCCGAGCTGTATCTCGACACCCATCTTCTGTAGTCGCGCCTGGGCCTTGCTGCCCAGGTGTGCGCCCATGGGCTGCAGAACCGCAGGACCCGCGTCGAGCAGAATCACCCGCGCCTGGGTCGAGTCGATATGGCGGAATGCACCTTTCATGGTTTGGGCCGCCAGTTCGGCTATCTGCCCGGCCAGCTCAACCCCGGTAGGGCCCCCGCCGATGACGGTGAACGTCAGCAGTTTCTCGCGGAGCGCCGGGTCGCTGGTCCGGTCCGCCAGCTCGAACGCGCCGAGGATGCGCCCGCGCACCTCCAGCGCATCGTCGATGGTTTTCATGCCAGGCGCGAATTCCGCGAAATGGTCATTACCGAAATAGGATTGGTCGGCGCCGGCCGCTACGATCAGGCTGTCGTAGGCGGTCTGGTAGCGCTGCCCGAGCAGTTCGGCAACCACGTAGCGCCCGGCCAGATTGATCTCTACGACGTCACCGAGCATTACGTCGGCGTTGCGTTGGTTGCCGAGAACCTTCCTGGTGGCAGGGGCGATCTCGCCCTCGGACAGTATTCCCGTCGCAACTTGATAAAGCAGCGGCTGGAACAGGTGGTGC
>NZ_DATNJW010000379.1:0-3229 GCF_035603715.1 Mycobacterium sp.
TCTTTGGGCCGGCGGCGACCGACTGGGCCAAGCCAGTAGCCGGTGGATTCAGTCCTGCCGCCGAAATCATCAAGGATGGCGAGGACGCGGTGGTACGGCTCGAGTTGCCGGGCGTGGACGTCGACAAAGACGTCAATGTCGAGGTCGAGCACGGCCGCTTGGTCATCCACGGTGAGCGTCGCGACGAGCACGCCGAGGACAAGGACGGGCGCACGCTCCGCGAGGTCCGCTACGGATCGTTCCGCCGGTCGTTCCAGCTGCCCGCACACCTCACCGGTGAGGCCGTCTCGGCGTCCTACGACGCCGGCGTGCTGACTGTGCGGGTTGCCGGCGCCTACGCCGGGACTCAGGCGCAGCGCATCGAGATCAGCAAGTAATCACACTCGGATCCGGTGGGGCTCAACGGCTCCACCGGATTCGTCGGCTAGCTGAAGGCCTGCTCGGCGTCCACGCCCACGACACGGAGCAGGTTCACGACTTTGCGGTCCAGATCTTTACCGACGGCGGCCACCTCGGCGATGCCGAGACTGCCGAAGGCCGGACCGGGCTGGTCCATCGTGAACACCGCGTTGCCGTTGTCGTCGCCATAGACCAGCATGCGCAGCGGGGCGTACAACAGCGCCTTCGGGTCGTGTCGAAACATCGTCTCGGCGATGACGTGGTTGCCGATCAGGTACTCGATCGCCGGGGTGTGGTGTCCCGCAACGCCGAAGAAGACGCTGGTTCCGATCTTGGCGTACACCATCAGGTCGTTCGGCGCGTTCTCGGCCGCGGCGGCGCGCACGTCGTCCCAGTCGCCGCCGGCCTCGGTGATGCGTTCCACCGCCGTCCGGTCGACCGGCGGTGCCGCCTTCTCGAGGGCGGCGACGAATTCCTCGAAGGGAATCCCGGTCTCGATGTCGATGCGGGTCATGCCGTGCTGCTCACGGTGGAAGCCCATCCGCTGCACCTCTCTATGGTTCATTGACTGAACTCTTCAAGCCGAGTCTATGGTTCATTCAACGAACCTGCAAGCGTAGGATTCAATCGTGGCCCTGCCCCGCGAATACGCCGCCGAGAGTTGCCCCATCGCGCGATCGCTGGAGATCGTCGGTGAGCGATGGACGCTGCTGGTCGTGCGCGACGCCTTCTACGGAGTCCGTCGATTCAGCGACTTTCGCGCTCACCTCGGCATTCCCAAGGCCGTTCTGTCCGAACGGCTTTCACTGCTCATCGATGAGGGAGTCTTGGCCAAGGCGGCGGGTGGCCGGGGCCGCGACGAGTACGTGTTGACCCCGAAGGGCCGGCGGCTCTGGCCAATCATCTGGTCCTTGGCCGGCTGGGGCAACGAGAACTACGTCGAACAGCCACAGCGCCGGAGCTATCGGCACGCCGATTGTGGCGGCGCGATCGGACCGGACCGGATATGCGGGTCGTGCGGGCAACTCCCCGACGTCGCCGACCTCGTCCTGCACCCGCCACGCCGACCACGTGAGCGCGCGATGCGCGACGATCCGGTCAGCAAGGCGCTTCGTCGACCACGCCGGCTGCTGGAGCCGATTCCCGCGGAGTAGGGGCCGCGGGTGATCTGTCTCACGCCGCGGCTCTGCGCTGGATAGTATTGGTGTCGTAATGTGATCCATGACACCTTCAGTCCAGGGAGATCCGTTGTCCAGCACTACTGAACTGGCCGAACTGCACGAGCTCATCGGCGGCCTGCGGCGGTGCGTGAGCTCGCTGAGGGCGCGCTACGGCGACAGTCCGGCAATGCGCCGCATCGTGATTGACGCTGACCGGATCCTCGGCGATGTCGAATTACTTGACACCGATGTTTCGGAATTAGATTTAACGCGCGTTACCGTGCGGCAATCCGGTGAAAAGATTGCCATTCCCGACACCGATTACGACCGCGACTTTTGGCGCGACGTCGACGAGGAGGGTGTCGGGGGCCACAACAGGTCCTGACAAGTCAGCCCGCCGAGAATCCGGGGGCCTCCTCTGTGTAGTCTTCGACGAACAGCCCGTTCGAAGAGGAACATTTGATGAGCGCACCAACGGCGAACCGTCCTGCGTCCGGTGTCTTTTCACCTACGCGCGCACACATCCAAGCACGAACGCTACGCACCGACCGGTGGTGGATGTCGCCGCTGCGAATTGACTTGGGATTCGCCGCATTTCTTATCTACGCGACCTTCCGCGCGTTCCAGCAGAATTACTATTTCGTCGCGAAGTACCACTATCTGACGCCGTTCTACTCACCGTGCGTCAGCCAGGGCTGCATCAAAGAGTCCAGCGACTTCTGGCCGCAGGTTCTGCCGGACGTGTGGTGGCTGCCGTACGCGGCGCTGACGCTGCCATTCCTGCTGCTGTTCCGACTGACCTGCTACTACTACCGCGGCGCCTACTACCGCACGGTCTGGCAGTCGCCCTCCGCCTGCGCGGTGGCCGAGCCGCGTGTCCACTACTCTGGCGAGACCAAATTCCCGTTGATCGTGCAGAACACCCACCGGTATTTCTTCTACGCCGCCGGCATCATCTCGGTGATCAACAGCTACGACGCGATCGTCGCGTTCCACTCCGACAGCGGACCGGGCGGATTCGGCTTCGGCCTGGGCAATCTGGTCCTCGTCGGCAACGTCATCATGCTGTGGGTCTACACGCTGTCCTGCCATTCATGCCGGCACGTCACCGGTGGGCGGCTCAAGCACTTTTCCAAACACCCTGTGCGGTACTGGATCTGGACCCAGGTCAGTCACCTCAACACTCGTCACAAGTTGTACGCCTGGATCACCTTGGGCACGCTGATGCTCACCGACTTCTACATCGCACTGGTAGCCGGCGGTGCCATCCCGGACCTGAGATTTGTTGGCTGACAGACCGTTTCACGGATAGCAGAGAAAGTTTAGTGAGGTTCCATGGCTGAGGTCGAGCGGCACTCCTACGACGTTGTCGTGATCGGTGCCGGCGGCGCAGGTTTGCGCGCGGTCATCGAAGCGCGCGAACGCGGTCTCAAGGTCGCCGTGGTGACCAAGTCGCTGTTCGGTAAGGCCCACACGGTCATGGCCGAGGGCGGCTGCGCGGCCGCGATGGGAAACACCAACCCGAAGGACAACTGGAAGACCCACTTCGGCGACACCATGCGCGGTGGGAAGTTCCTCAACAACTGGCGGATGGCGGAGCTGCACGCCAAGGAGGCACCCGACCGGGTTTGGGAGCTGGAGACCTACGGCGCGCTGTTCGACCGCCTCAA
>NZ_DATNJW010000380.1:0-5901 GCF_035603715.1 Mycobacterium sp.
TCCCAGCGGACCTGCTGAACCGTTACTGCCGGTGACCGCAGGCGCCCCGCTCGGGTCGCGTGGGATGTTCCAGGCCTCCCGGATCTTGCCCAGAGTGATGTACGCGGGCGTGCTGGCCTCGGCGTTCTTTGCGGTGATCACACCACCCTGGAACTGTTGGAATACCAAGCCGCTCTCCCGAGTTCCGGCGTTGCGATCACCCGTCAATGGCTTGCCGAGAGCCTGCTTCTGGCTTTCGGTTGCCGACGAGTACTTGGCGGCGATCGAGCCGGTAAGAGTCACCTCGACGTTGTCCTCCCCGGCAAGCTTCACCTCAGTGGGCTGCGCTGGGGTGTGAGAGGTCGAGGTGGCGCTCGCCCCGACCTGAGGCGGTGCCGACGTGTCTACGCTCTTGCCGTTGCTGCATCCCACAGCAATCATCGCGACGGCGGCCAGCCCGACGACTGCCGTGTGCCGGTATGCGATCTTTCTCATGGGCGTCCTCTCGCGTCTTGCTGTGGTGCTGGTCAAATTGCCGCTGACCTCCTCGCGCGGGACTGCCGCCGAAGCGGCTCCTCACGAAGTTACAAGGTGGTCGTAGACGGTTAGCCAGAGCACGTGAGTAGGAAACACACCGGCTAGGTCTGCACCACTTCCCCACCGCGGCATTCTGCGATCACGTGGGTCCTTGCAGTCGCCGCCGGAATTGGCTGTGGTCTTGGCGCATAGGTTTCGAGATCGGCGACTCTGGATACGCACACGATCGTAGGTTTCATTCCTGGACGGCCCAGGAAATTAGCTGAGGAGTTCGACATGACGTTCTTGCAGATCGCATCGAAAGCGACAGCATTTGCTGCTGGGATCGCGACGGCCGGAATCTTAGTGGCGACACCGGCCTCCGCCGACCCCGAATTGGTGCCATTCGGCCAATCGGCTGAGATCCCTAGCCCGGGCGGCGCTATCAACTACACCGTGGGTAACTTGCAACCCAGCGGTCACAACGACGGTGTCTGGTATTCCGATGTGACGGCTCAAGCTGTGAGCGGCAACCCGACTCCGAACATTGCTGATTTCAATGCCCGTGCTGTCAACAGCTCGACCTTCGCGGTCATGAAGGGTAACGAGACGGACGGGCTTCCTAACGGACCGCTTGCGCCGGGCACCCAAGCTACTGGGAAGCTGTATTTCAACGTACGAGCAGGCACCTCGCCCGACAGCGTCGTCTACCGGGACGCCGCGGGTACCGAGAAGGTGGTCTGGAAGAGCTAACAACGCAGCCTTGGATCAACTTGGCGCACGGCCGCGTTCCGGCATAGCGCTCGAAGATTCCGGGGCCAGCCACAGCGCCTTCGTCAAGCCATTCGTGCTTGCGCGGTTTTGAACCGCTGATCGACGATGTGTATGTGGGTGAGGTCGTCGTTGTCGGCTCCGGCTTTGCCGGCCTGTGGGCCGCGCTCGGGGCGGCACGTCGACTCGACGAACTGCATATCCCCGCGCGCGATGTAGGTGTGACACTCATCAGTTCGCAGCCATTCCACGACATCCGGGTGCGCAACTACGAGTCCGACCTGACCCTGTGCCGCATCCCCCTGAGCGTTGTGTTGGACCCGGTTGGTGTCGCGCATATCACCGCCGACGTGACGGCGATCGACACCTCCGCGCGCACCGTAATGTTCTCGGGCTCGGACGGATTCGGCTCCCAGGACTATGACCGGCTGGTGTTCGCCCTGGGCAGTTCTGTGGCCAGACCCGATCTACCCGGTTTGCGCGAATTCGGCTTCGACGTCGACACCTACGACCAGGCGATGCGATTGAATCGGCATCTCGCGTCGCTGGCCGATGGCCCGCCCACGCCCGGCGCGGCGACCGCAGTGGTTGTTGGCGCGGGATTGACGGGAATCGAGACCGCCTGCGAGCTACCCGGCAGGCTCGCCGGGCTGTTTTCCGGCCGTGACGGCTGCACGCCGAGGGTGCTGCTGGTCGACCGCAACCCATTCGTGGGTTCCGATATGGGCGACTCCGCGCGTCCGCTGATCGACGCGGCGCTGGCTTATAACGGTGTGGAGGCGCTGACCGGCATTGGTGTCGTGGCCCTCGACGCCGAGGGTGTGACGCTGTCCGACGGGCAGCGGGTGGCAGCCGCCACGGTCATATGGTGCGCGGGCATGCGGGCTAACCCGTTGACCGCGCTGTTCGACACCGAGCTTGATCGGTTGGGGCGGCTGACGGTCGACGACTATCTCCAGGTGGTCGGCGTACCGGGCGTCTTTGCCGCCGGGGATGTTGCGGCGGCCAAGATGGACGATCAGCACCTGTCGGTGATGTCGTGTCAGCACGGACGGCCGATGGGCCGGTACGCGGGCTACAACGTTGTCAGCGACCTACTGGGTGAGCCGATGCTTCCGCTTCGGATCCCCTGGTACGTAACCGTTCTCGACCTGGGGCCAGCGGGTGCGCTGTATACCGAAGGCTGGGATCGCCAGGTGGTTGCGCACGGCGCCCAGGCTAAGGCCACCAAGCACGTGATCAACACAGAACGGATTTATCCGCCGTTGGACGGCGACCGCGCGAAGATCCTTGCCGCCGCTGCGCCTGAGCTGCAAGCCCGCCCACGAATTTAAGTAGTGGACTACTCACGTCGCTGTGCTCGGACCTGACGAGAATCGCCAGCATCGACACGGCGAGAGGACTTGGCATGAGATCCGCATGGTCTCGCCTTCGCTCTCGTAAAGCTGCAGTAATTGCGCTGGTGGTGGCAAACGCCGCCGCGTTGGCAATGTTGTGCGTGGCAGCGGCGCCGGCTTGGGGCGATCCCCCGCCAAAGCCTGACCCGTCACTCACCACCACACGACCCCCGACGCCAACCACCACACCGCCGTCGGTGCCGAACAGATCGCCGGAAGTGATCCCATCGGCATCGGCGGTAGGCCCGTCGCCGGCGGTGACTACCAGCGAGTCCACCGGGCTGATCCAGATAATCGCGCCTGCCGTCAGGCTTTCCCGTGACCACGGCGCTCCGGGTACGACGTTCTCTGCGACAGTCACGGGGTCCATGCCGTGCCGTTTGGGGCCGGTTAAGCTCCAATGGGACACCGATACCCCTGTGGATGTCGACAAGGCCACTGCGACAGCCAATTTCACGGTGCCTGCCAACGCGAAGAGCGGTCAGCATACTGTGGGCGGGACGTGCAACGGAAAAGTGTTTGCGTCGAGCGCGTTCACGGTCGTCGAGAAGCCTTCTCTCACAATCGATCCTGACAAAGGGCTACCAGGCTCGCAACTGAAAGCCACGGGCACCGGGTTCGCCTGCGGCGATGGCACCGATCCTGTCGACATTGCTTTGGACAGCGACGTGCTGGGTCATGGCTCGTCCGGCACATTCAGCGAGCAGATCAGCGTCCCGGCCGAGGCGTCCGTCGGTGACCACACCGTGGTGGCATCCTGCCGCAACCACCCCGACATCACCGATCGCCAAACCTTCACGGTGACAAGCACTATGACGACCACGGTGTCCGAGCTCAACCCTACGCCCGTGGTTCCCGTCACCAGTTCATTGAAACTCACTCCAGTGCCCCCCGCCACCACCACCACTGTGTCCACCAAGGACGTGAACGACACCAGCGACTTGGCGTCGTATTGGTGGGTGCTCGTGTTGATTGCCTTCGCCGTGGCTCTGCTCGGATCCGTCCACCACATGCTCAAGCCGCCACCCGTCCACGCCGTATCGCGTCTCGCGGGCCCACCACTGGTCACGGTGTATGAGACACCCGCCCCCGGCGAATCCACCCACGCCCTACGACTGGAAACACATTCGGGTGCCCGCACCCTGACTGTCGAAGAGGTGAATGATGGCCACATCCCAGCTGAATGAGACCGCGACCGCACGGGACCTCCTCTTTGGCGGGCAATCCCTGGAGCCCACCGACGCGCTTGCTCGCGCGCTGCACGAGCGGGGCGCTCTCAAAACTCCCGTCGCGCGCTACCCCGGCGTCCGGTCTCTCGCGGAATGTGAAGTCGCGCGCGAGGCGGACCGGCTTCTGTCAACGGATGTGTTCGACCTGCTCATCGCCGGATGGAAAAAATATGACGCCCTCACCGACGCTGCGCGTCGCACCCGCGACGCGCAGGGCACCGAGGAGAAAGTCGAACTTGCGACACACCAGATCAAATCCAGCCACACATCGTCGGTGCAACTCTTCATCGATGGCAAGTCGGCCGGGACACTCGAAGTCGAGTTGAGCGTCGTCTTCAGGATCGTCGCGGTCCGCTG
Source organism: Mycobacterium sp. (assembly GCF_035603715.1). Taxonomy (GTDB): domain Bacteria; phylum Actinomycetota; class Actinomycetes; order Mycobacteriales; family Mycobacteriaceae; genus Mycobacterium. The sequence goes on from NZ_DATNJW010000380.1 coordinate 4,250, forward strand.
TGTGATCAGTCGGGCTCGACTGACAGCGATCGAGACCGGCAGGTGCACGGTCACCGGCGCTGTTGCGGTCGACGGCAAGGAGATGGTCAAGCGTGGGTGCGGTTTCGACCTGCCCGGCGCGGTCCGCTTGCGCGGCGGCGTGCCACTGCTGGCACCCGTTTCAGAGACCCCGACCGCTACGCATGCCGCCGAACCTACTGGCCAAACTCTCGCCACAACCGCGCGCTGGTCTGCGGATCCGACCCTGCGAAATGAATACCGCCTATGGGACGGGTCACGCTGGACTAATCGCGTCGCAAACGACGGCCGGGAATCTTCCGATCCGCTATCTACCCCTGCCTCGCTCAAACCGGGGACCAGCCTGAGTGCGGGGAAGCCGTAAATCGCAATTGCTCATTGGTTGCCAGGAGGGTTTTTCACCTGATGTGCCAAGCCCTACTCTCCCGCGCGTCTAGGCCCGTTGGTGCGGGACTCCGAAATCTGGCTCAGCGCAGGATGTTTCGTGTTTCGCGGTCATTGTCGATGTCTCGGTCATGTCAGGCTGGTCGGTAGACGAGGCGGCCACCTCAGGTTGTTTTGCGTCGAGGCCGGTAGAAAAATCCGAGCAGGAGTCCGGCTGTTCCGACGATGACCAAAGGAATCCCCCAGCGGCGGCGTGACGAGATCGCCGCATCGCATTGAGCCGCGTAGTCGGGATGGCTGACTGCTTGCTCGGGGACATCAACGCTGATCTGGCCGAGGTTTGTCGTTGAGGGAGCTGGCTTTTCGGCAACAATGGCATTGCCGCATCCAACGGTCGAACTGCCACCATTCCAGACCGACACCGGCAAAAAGAGTCCGACGACGCCGGCGATCAGTACGGCCGCGCCAACCAACAGATTGCGCAATCGCTTGTTCACGTCGCCCTCCGTGAGTCGTCCGTGTTGCCATCCACATGCGTGGACGCTGCAATATTCAAGAATCCGCGGGTTCGCCGCCGCTTCGGCCGTAGTTTTCCGGCGATTCTAAGCCACAGATGGTTCTGGAAATTGCCGAATGTCGCGCCAGCCTGATTCCGGTTGGGGTCCGTCGGCCGCGCTCCCCTGGGCTAGTTACCACCGTGCCCGTGTCGGCGTTAATGGATTTCTTCGAATAACCCCGTGCCACTCGCCTGGGTTCAAACCAAGTAGTCAAAGGCTCTACTCCAAGATATCGGCGAAACCGGCGACTGTAGCGTGACGACCGTGAACTCCTTGCGTACGTATTCCTCGGTCGGGCTTATCGTCTGTGCGGCATCGGCTGCGATGACGCTTGCCGCGTGCAGCTCTGACAAGCCGGCTCCGTCAAAAGACACATCCTCGACCGCGCCTGCTTTCACCCAAGCCATGTCACCGGCCGCGCCCCCACCTGCGACCGCAGACAGCAGCTGCCCCACCCAAGCGCCGGGTGACGGCGGAACACCGGATTGGACCCTCAGCGGGTCAACCGGCAGCGTCGCGGTGACGGGCTCGACAGACAAGGCCGCGCCGTTGATCACCGTCACGCAGCCCTTCAGCGTGACTGAGACGCAGGTACACACGCTGCACGCCGGAGACGGGCCGGTAGTCGCGCCCACGGCCACAGTCTCTGTCTGCTACATGGGCGTCAACGGACGCGACGGCAAAGTGTTCGAC
>NZ_DATNJW010000381.1:0-7574 GCF_035603715.1 Mycobacterium sp.
CCTGATCTGCGGCGGACCGGAGATGGTCCGCGCTACCAAAGACGCGCTGATCGCCAAAGGTGCGCCACCGGAGCGTATTCAGCACGACCCGTTGTCCAGCTAGTGTCATCGGGTGCACATCGTCACGCTGAGCGATCCGTCATCCGAAGTAGAGGCCCAGTTCGTCCCAGAAGCCGGCATGATCGGCATATCGCTGACCGACTCGGGGGCCGAACTACTCGGCCAACGACGCGGACTCGACGCCTACGTGGCCAACGGAAAAACAATGGGCATCCCGCTGTTGTATCCCTGGGCAAATCGGCTGGGCGCCAACACATACGAAGCCGAAGGCAAGACGGTCACGCTGACTGCCGGTGAATACGGGGTACGGGCCGATCCCAACGGCCTGCCGATTCACGGTGTGCTGGCGGCCTTTCCGAACTGGCGGGTGACGCATGAATCCGGTCACCAACTGACCGGCGAAGTGGACTTCACTGAGGACGAAGAGTTGTTGGCCAGCTTTCCGTTTCCGCACCGACTGGCGCTGACCATCACGCTGTTCGAGCGGATCTTGCGGCTACGCCTTTCGGTGACCCCTACCGGCGAGCTCGCCGTGCCGCTGTGTTTCGGTTTTCACCCGTACCTTCAGCTACCGGACGTGCCGCGCGATCAGTGGCTGATCGAGACGCCGGCGATGCGCCATCTGACGCTCGACGACAAAGGTCTTCCCACCGGCGAGGCGGTCGTCCAGCCCGCCCTCAGTGAACCGTTGGGCGACAGGGCTTTTGATGATGGGTACGACCAGGTCGCCGACGGCGCGGCGTTCGCGGTTTCCGGCGGAGGCCGCCGGATCGAGGTGCACTTCGAAGAAGGCTATCCCGCGGCGCAAATCTTCGCTCCGCTCGGGGAGAACCTCGTCTGCTTCGAACCGATGGCCGCCGTCACCGATGCGCTGCGCCGTGGCGGTTACCGGTCAGCGCAACCCGGCGACTGGGGAATCGCCCAGTTCTCGATTCGGGTCTAGTGGTCGCCCATCGCCTCGGCCCAGTCGATATGACCCTCGAAACCAAGCGTTTTCGCCATGTCGCGGTAGCGATCCCGGAAGTCCGTGTACGCCGCGGCTTCGCTGCGGGCCTGGGCCAGTAGAGCGCGCAGCCGCAGCAGCCAGATATCGCGTATAACAACGCCTTCCGTCGGCGTCCGGGTCAGGCGATCGATTGCGGCCTTCGCTTCGGCCACGTCATCGTTGGTCCCGCGATCCAGCAGTATCTGGACCAAAAGACCCGTGGCAGCAGCGCCATAGATGAGTGGCTGTCCCTCGCGGAAGAGATAGTCTAAGGCGCCGCGCATTCGGGCGATGGCCTCGCCGTGGTCGCCGCGTCGAGCCATCTCACGTGCCAAACACACAGTGAGGAGCGGTAAGTCGCACAGGTTGTGCTTCCGCTCCAGGAACACAGCACTGACCTCGGCCAGGATCTCTCGCCCGCGGTCTTGGTCCGCGAGCGTGTGACGGTGCACCAACGCAATGCCCAACGCCATCCGGACCTGCGCCAACGCCAAGTTGTCACCGGCCCTTTCAGCGATGCGCAAGGCTTGCTCGATCTCGCGCATCACGCCATCGTCGGGCCGCAATGCGCCGTTGCAGATTCCCGGGGCGTAGACGTAGAAGATGGCTCTGACGTACGCCGTCGGGTCGGCACCGCGGGCCATTGCTAAACCGCGACTCAGGTCATCGCGCCAACCGCGATCGCCCACGGAATACCGTGCATTACCCCTCGCGTAGATGACGGCTGCTAGCGGCGATCCGATGAGAAAGTTGCCTTTGGACGGATCACCGTCAGCCAGGTCGATAACCACTTGCGACCATCGCAGGACGTCAGCCCACTCGCCACCTTCACCCTTGACGTAGATTGCCAGCGGTGACAGCCCCACGGTCAAGGTCGGATCATCGATAGATTCGATCAGGGCCATCGCTTCGGATGCCAGTCCGGAAGCCTCGCGCATCCGATCCTGAAACATGCGATCGATCGCCAGCCCCGCCATGGCAATCGCCAATGACGTCTTGTCCCCGGCGGCGGCACACAGCTCTCGCAGTTCCTCGAACCGGTCGTCGGCATTGTCCACGTGAGCCCGCCAGGCAATCCCACACAGCATGGTGCGCGGAGCAATGCGCATGGCTGGCCGGTTCGGGTCCCCGCCGGGTAGGGCGTCGGCGATCTGGGCGGCGCGCTCCCAACTCATTCGCGCCGCGTTGATGTCGCGGTGGGTCGCCCAGCTCGCCGCGCGCATGTGCCACCCGAAGGCCACCTGCAGGTCCCCCGCGGCCTCCAGGTGTTCGGCGATCAACGCGGCATGCTCATCGACCGCCGCCGGGTCACGCGATTCGATCGCGGACGCCACGCGGCGGTGCAGCTCGGCACGATCAGATTTCAGTTGCGTTTCGTAGGCCACCGTTCGGATCAGTGGATGGTGGAATGCATATTCGGGCTCACCGGTGAAACGCGTCTGATCGATGAGCTCGGCTGCAAGCAAGTCCGCCAGGACTGGTTCGATCCCCACCGTTTGCAACAGGTTCGCGTCGAATCGCGAGCCGATCACCGCCGCTGCGCTCAGGGTGCGTTTGGCTCCGGCGTCGAGGCGGTCGATGCGCGCGGCGATGGTGGCCTGCAGCGTAGCCGGGACGCTGACCTCGGCCAGCGCTGCCGTCGACGCGTAAGCGCCGTGAGTCCCGCGCAGCACACCCCGCTCGACCAGGTCGCGCACCATCTCCTCGACGAAAAATGGATTACCGGCAGCGCGCCCGGCGATGAGATCGGTCAGCGCGCTGACCGAGGGGGCCGGTCCAAGTAACTGTGAGACCAGCGCTACTGTCTCTGAATCATTCAGCGGGGCAAGGGCTATCGTTTGACCACCGCCTACCTGGCTTAACACGCCCCGGTATTCGGGCCGGTAGGTGAGCAGCACCAGCGACGGCGTCTGCGGAACCACCGTGACGAAGTCGGCCAGCATCGACTCACTGACCGCGTCCATCCAGTGGACGTCCTCGATGACATAGACCGCCGGGGCCGTGCGGGCCAGCGACGCGGCATTGATCAGGGCGGTGAGCCGCCGCCGCCTTGCGTCCGGACCAAGTGCCGGCAGCGTGACATCCGGGTCGGCGATGCCCAGCAGATCGTCGAAAAGCAGCAAGTCCTCGGGCTCGGCGTCGGGAGCTTGGTCCCGGACCTTGGCCCGGGCAGCCGCATCGTCCAGGTCCTTCAGGCCGAAGGCCGCCCGCAGCAAGCGCGCTACCCCGTGAAAGGGAATGTCGCTGGCGTGCGATTCGCAATAGGTCGTGAATACTTCCGCGCCCTGGGCGGCTGCCGTCGCGGCAACCACCCGCACCAGACGGCTCTTGCCGATGCCCGGTAAACCCGCCACGCCGACCACCGCGCCTCGGCCGTCGAAGGCGCGTTCCAGCAGGCTCTCGATGGCGGCAGTTTCCCAGCGCCGGCCGACCAGATGCGACTCGGCACGTCCGAGCGGGCGCTGACCTTCCGATACGCTCAGCAGCGTTCTGGCCCGCACCGGCTGATCGGCACCTTTGATGTGGACCAGCTCAACATCCCCGAGTACCACGGTCCCCTCGACCAGCCGCGCAGTGGATTCGCTGAGCATCACTCCATTCGGCGGCGCCACCGACTCCATCCGTTGGGCCATCCCAACTTGTTCACCGATGGCGGTGTAACCCGCAGCGCCCGAGCCGATCTCGCCGGCAATCACCTGACCGGAGTTGATGCCGATCCGCAAACGCAGGTCGATCGTGTCACGTCGCTCGACTTCGTCCGCCAGCAGTGCGACCTCTCGTTGGATGCTCAACGCCGCCAGGCAGGCGCGTGCCGCGTGGTCCTCGAGCGCGACCGGCGCGCCGAAGACCGCCATAATGCCGTCGCCGGTGAACTTGTCCAGCGTTCCGCCGTAGCGCCGCACCACCGTCGCTGAACGCTCGACCAACTCGGTCATGATCTCGCGCAATCGCTCGGCGCCCACCGATGCCGCGATGTCCATCGAATGCACGACATCGGCGAATAGCACCGTCACCTGCTTGTATTCAGCTGGTTTCGAGGCTGCCGACACGGCAGTGCCGCACTCGCTGCAGAACTTCGCGGTCGCCTGAAGTTCTGCCTCGCATGCGATACACGCCGGCGTGGCCGTCATGCGCCAACAATAACGATCACCAGCGCCAAACGGCACTTTTTATCAACCGGGAGGCAGCAGCCAGGGTCGTGGACGGCGCCGACCATAGCCCTGGGTTCGGTTTTGCGGCGAGACGCGATCAGCGCCGCGTCAGCGGCGCGGTTTCCAGACCACCACGGCGGTGCTCTTGGGCACCACCGCGATGTCGCGTCGCTGGTTGCCCCGCAGCACCTCGAGCTCGGCGGCCATCTCCTTCAGCCGTGACTGCAGGGCGTCGACCTGGTTGGTCAACTCGATAATCCGTTTGATACCTGCCAGATTGACGCCTTCGTCCTGCGAAAGCCGCTGCACCTCGCGGAGCAGATCCACGTCATGCTGCGAATAACGGCGTCCGCCACCGGAACTGCGGTCAGGACTGACCAGCCCGAGCCGGTCGTAGGTCCGCAGCGTCTGCGCATGCATACCGGCCAGCTCGGCGGCCACCGAGATCAAAAACGTTCGGGCTTCGTCCTTCTTGGCCATCAGCGATTACCTGCCCATCCGGCCCGCGGGTCGAAACCACTGGACCGCTCGGCAACGGCGTAGGCCTCCAGCGCTTCTTTCGCGGCGCCTTCCAGGTTCGGCGGGACCGCGACTTTCACGGTGACCAGCAGGTCACCCTGACCGCCGGAGCGCTTGGGTACACCGCGGCCGCGTACCCGCAGGATCCGACCGTCGGTCGTCCCCTTGGGCACCCGGACACCGACCTTGCCATCCAGGGTCGGCACGGAAAGTGTTGTTCCCAGTGCTAATTCGCTGAAGCTGACTGGAACGGTGACGGTGAGATCGTCGCCGTCACGCGCGAACACCTTGTCCGGGCGCACGTGCACGGTGACGTATAGGTCACCCGACGGAGCGCCGCGCAATCCTGCTTCGCCCTGGCCGGCCAGCCGGATCCGCTGCCCGTCTTCCACGCCCGGGGGTATCCGGACGTTGATGGTGCGGGTGCGGGTCGTGACACCGGTGCCCTTGCATTCATCGCAGGGATGCTCGATGATCGACCCGCTACCGCGGCACTCGGTGCACGGCTCGGAGAAGCCGAAAGCCCCCTGGTTGCGGTTGATTACGCCCGCGCCGTTGCACGTCGGGCAGACCTTCGGGCTGGTGCCCGGCCTGGCTCCGCTGCCATGACAGTTGGTGCACGGCGCCGGGCTGGTCAGCCGCAGCGGCATCGCCACGCCCTTGGTGGCCTCCATGAAGTCGAGTTCGGTCTCGGTCTCCAGGTCGTTGCCGCGACGCGGCCGGCTGGGCCGGGTCTGTGCGCCGCGTCCGAACAATCCGCCGAACAGGTCCCCGATGTTGTTGCCGCCGCTGCGGCCGGCCGCGTCGAACAGGTCGTTGAGGTTGAACTCAGCGCCGTCTCCGCCCACACCGAAGCCGCCGGCGAAGTCGCCCCCGCCGCCGTTGAATCGCCGGCCGAATCCCCCGCCGGCGAAGAGCCGACGGGTTTCGTCGTACTCCTTGCGCTTGGCCTCATCGGACAAAACGCTGTATGCCTCGGAAACTGCCTTGAACCGTTCGGCCCCGTCCGGGTTCTTGTCCGGATGCAGGTCGGACGCCAACTTGCGGTACGCCGTCTTGATGTCTTTGGCGCTGGCGTCAGAGGAGACGCCGAGCTCTTTATAGAAGTCCTTTTCGACCCATTCACGTTGAGCCATAGCGCGTCACCTCCTTCGCCTTCCTCGAGTCCTGCCGTCGTTGTTACTCCGACGGTTCTGATTCTGCGTGCTGCTCACCCTCGTTCGCGTCGTTATCGCTTGGGTCGGCGGTCGGCGAGTTATCCGCGACGGTGTCGACCACGCCGACCAGCGCGTGCCGCAGCACCTGCTCGCCGAGCTTGTAGCCCTGTCGCATCACATTGCCGATCACCGGCTTGGAGCCTTCTGCGCCGTCGCCCTCGTGCTGCACGGCCTCGTGCAGCGCAGGGTCGAAGTCGTCGCCCTCGGCGCCGAAGGCCGTCAATCCGAGCCCGGTCAGTGCGCCGAACAGCTTGTCGGCGACCGACTTCAGCGGGCCCGAATCGAGGTCTCCGTGGCTGCGTGCCCGCTCAAGATCGTCCAGCACGCCCAGCAATTGGCTGACCACCGCGGCTTTCGCCCGCTCGGCGGTCGCCTCCTGGTCGCGCAGGGCCCGCTTGCGGTAATTGGCGTAGTCGGCCTGCACGCGCTGCAGATCAGCGGTCAGCTCGGCAACCTTCTCGTCAGAGGTAGAGACCTTGCCGGCCGGCGCTTCCGGGGCCGCCCCCGAAGGGGCGGCACCAGAAGCTACGTGACGTACCTCGCCGGTCTCAGGATCAATCCGCCGCTTGTCGGTGACGGTTACCTGCTCTTGCGGATTGCCTTCGGTCACTGGCCCTCCCGGTCATCGTCGACCACCTCCGCGTCGACAACATCATCGGCACCAGATCCGCCCGGACCGGGCTCGGCGCCACCGGCGGCCTGCTCGGCCTGGGTGGACTCGTAGATGGCCTGACCCAGAGCCTGCGACTCCTGGCCCAGCTTCTCCATCGCGGACTTGATGGCACCGATGTCGGTGCCGCCCAACGCCGTCTTGGCTTCGGCCACCGCGGCGTCCACCTTGTTCAGCGTGTCCTCGGGAACCTTCGAACCGCCTTCGGCTTCGCGTTGCTCTTTGACGAACTTCTCGGTCTGGTAGACCAGCGTCTCCGCCTGGTTGCGGACGTCGGCTTCCTCGCGGCGCTTACGGTCCTCGTCGGCGTGCGCCTCGGCGTCCTTGATCATCCGGTCGATCTCCTCCTTGGACAGGCCGGAGCCTTCCTGGATTTTGATCGTGTTCTCCTTGCCGGTGCCCTTGTCCTTGGCCGTGACGTGCACGATGCCGTTGGCGTCGATGTCGAAGGTGACCTCGATCTGCGGGACACCGCGCGGAGCCGGCGGGATACCGGTCAGCTCGAACGAGCCGAGCAGCTTGTTGTGCGAAGCGATTTCGCGCTCACCCTGGAAGACCTGAATCTGCACCGACGGCTGGTTGTCGTCGGCCGTGGTGAAGGTCTCCGACCGCTTTGTCGGGATGGTGGTGTTGCGCTCGATCAGCTTGGTCATCACGCCACCCTTGGTTTCGATACCAAGGCTCAGCGGTGTGACGTCAAGCAGCAGAACGTCTTTCACCTCACCCTTGAGCACACCGGCCTGCAACGCGGCACCCACGGCGACGACCTCGTCGGGGTTGACACCCTTGTTGGGCTCCTTGCCGCCGGTCATCTCCTTGACCAGTTCGGTCACCGCGGGCATGCGGGTGGAACCACCCACCAGCACCACGTGGTCGATCTCCGACACCGCGATACCGGCGTCCTTGATCACCGACTGGAACGGCTGCCGCGTGCGGTCGAGCAGGTCCTGGGTGATCTTCTGGAACTCGGC
>NZ_DATNJW010000382.1:0-3055 GCF_035603715.1 Mycobacterium sp.
ATCCGTGGCCGAGTTCATCGCAGACCAAAAGAACATCTCTGGTCGCTCCCCTGCGCAATTCGTCATGCGGAAACTTCCCCATGTCACCGCGCTGTTCTGGATCATCAAGACCATCGCGACCACGTTGGGGGAAACCGCAGGCGACATGTTTTCGCAGACCCTCCAGCTCGGGAACCTGGTCGCCACCATCCTCCTGCTGGGGCTGTTGCTCATCGCGGTCGTGATTCAACTGCGGGCGCGACGTTTCCACGCCGCGCTCTTCTGGACGGTGATCGCGCTGACCAGCACCGCAGGCACGACGTTGTCGGACCTGCTGAATCGGAATTATGCACTGGGCTACGCCGGCGGTGCGCTTATTCTCGGCACCGGACTGGCGATCGTCCTTGTCATCTGGTGGCGCAGCGGCCAGACGCTCGACGTGGAGAATCTCGCCACCTTCAAAGGCGAGCTACTGTTCTGGATCGCCGTCGTCTTCTCAAACAGTTTGGGGACATCCACCGGCGACTACTTAGCCGGGCCCGCAGGGCTTGGGTTGCGGGGCACTGCACTGCTGCTCTCCGCGATCATGGTGGCCTTGCTTGCCGCCCACTACTTCACCCCCATCAACGGGATGCTGCTGTTCTGGATCGCGTTCATCCTCACCCGCCCGCTCGGTGCCGTGCTCGGAAACATCTTGAGCAAGAGCCGCGATCACGGCGGCTTGGACTGGGGGAACGCCGGCGCAACCGGAGTGCTGGTGGCCGCCCTCATCGGACTGGTCGCCTATCAAACGGTCCAGGTCCACCGCAACCCGCTGCTGCCGCTGCCGGCCCCGATCAACCGCCGCACCGGTGAACCCCAGCGTCCCAACGGCCAGCTCATCACTCTGCCGCAGACCTGACTTGGCACCCGTCAGGAGCAAGCGGACCCTCCGCAAGGACCTCGCTGTCTTTCCCAGAATTCCAACTGCCGCAGCTAGTTACGGCCCACGCCTACGCCGATCATTTCGACGACCAGCCGCCGCGGCCCTGGCACGCGACTACGACGGCAAGAACTTGCGCAACCTGCCGGCAGCGTTGGACCTGGCCGCCCTGAAACGCCTACCCGAGTCGCAACGCTACCCATCCGCGTTGGGGACCACCATCGTGCCCGTGTTGATCGCAGAGCTGGCTTAGACCGTATGGGGTGACTGCTCGCGGAGTGGAGTAGTTGCTGGCCGGCGCCTCGCTCGCGCAATCTCGTGGGTTACCGAGTGTGGTTCCGTGCTCGGCCTTTCCGACAGGTGTGAAGGAGGCCCCGGTGTTTTGCGAGCGTACGAGCGTTGGTCTGGATGTGCACGCGCGTTCGGTTGTCGCGGCGGCGATCGATGGGCGAAGTGGCGAGGTGTTTCGGGCGCGGTTGACGCCGTCGCATGCGGAGGTCATCGAGTGGGTGGGTAAGCTGCCGGGCCCGTGCGCGGTGGTCTATGAAGCCGGTCCGACGGGTTTCGGGTTGGCGCGGGCGTTGTCGGCGGCGGGACTGCGATGCCAGGTCGCGGCGTCATCCAAGCTGCTTCGCCCGGCTGGGGATCGGGTGAAAACCGATGCGCGCGACGCACTGAATTTGGCGCGGTTGTTGCGGTTGGATGAGGTTGTGCCGGTGCGGATTCCGAGTGCGGCCGAGGAGGCTGCCCGGGATCTGGTCCGCACCCGCGAAGCCGCCCGAGCGGATTTGATGCGGGCCCGACATCGGTTGTCGAAATTGTTGCTGCGTCACGGGATCGTCTACTACGACGGTAAAGCGTGGACCGAACGCCACGACCGGTGGCTGCACCACCAGCGATTCGACGCCGCCCCGACCCAGTCCGCGTTCGAGGATGTCTACGAGGCGGTGGTGCTGGCCACCGCGCGGCGTGCCCGCCTCGATGAGAAGATCACCGCGCTGGCCGCTGACAGCGAGTTCAGCCCGCTGACGCGACGGCTGGCATGTCTGCGTGGCATCTCGACGTTGACCGGGTTCGCGCTGGCGGTCGAGATCGGCGACTGGGACCGCTTCACCGGCGCGAGCATCGGCGCCTATCTGGGGCTGGTTCCCAGCGAGTATTCCTCCGGGACCAGCCGCACGCAGGGCGCGATCACCAAGACCGGTAACAGCCACGTGCGGCGGCTGCTGGTGGAAGCCGCCTGGCACCACCGCAGTACCTACCGGCCCGGAGCGGTACTCAGGCACCGTTGGGATCAGGCCCCGGCCGCGGCCCGTGCCCGTGCCCATGCCGGCAACCAGCGCTTGCATGCCCGCTGGGTCGGATTAAACCTGCGCAGGAAACCAGCGGTGATCGCCAACGTCGCTGTCGCCCGCGAACTTGCCGGCTGGTGCTGGTCGCTGGCGGTGCTGCCCGACTAGAAAACCCCGGCCCCGAGCCGACCGTGGAGGGATCGAATCATCCAGGCCAACAGCGCGAGGAGCAACGCGCTCCCAGGCTATGAGCAACCCGTGGCGCCCCCGAGGTGCCGCTGGCCACGCTCGTCCTTAGACCCGCGCTACGCTCCCAGCCGAACACCCGGTCCTGCGGTAACCAACCCGCGCATTTCAGCCTTGACCACGCGTCGCGAAACGACACGCTGACCTCGACCTCGATCCCCCCACGGTCCTCCCCGATTCCTGTTCCCCATAGCCGCAACACAATGACGTCGCACCTCGCCGCCGTCAAGGCCAAGCCCCTTCGGGGTGGGGCCTTGCGGCCCCAGCCTTGACCTCGGCTCGCCGGGCGACGTCGACGAATAGCAGCCATCGGGGAACAGGAAAAATCCTGCCCTGCAACGAAATCAGGGCCAATTCGGCGTGTCCACTTGACAAACCGTCCCCACATATCAGCCTCGATCCGCGGACTGATTGCTGGAGATCGGGTGTGTTGAAATGAGGAAAGTGCCCTCTGAGCTGGGATGATTGGAGTTACCACACGACAATCAGAGCAGCGCAAGAAAGGCACTTCCGGTGCAAGTGTCGCACAGGTTCACCCCGGCGTCGGCGGTGTTTGACGACGACTCTCTCGTGTCGTGCGCCGGGCTGGTCCCGGTGATGACGCTGGCCGCTCAGA
>NZ_DATNJW010000383.1:0-7707 GCF_035603715.1 Mycobacterium sp.
TCGACGAGAACGCCGAGATCCTCGCCGAACTCGAATCGCTCAACGCAGGCATCCCGCCGGCGCAGGCCCAGATCATCACCAAGGTCGGGTCGGAGTGGTTCCGTTATTACGCGGGCTGGTGCACCAAGATCGACGGCATCGCGCGCGACGTGAACACCGGCGGCCTGACCGGCGTCGACTCGCACATGCACACCTATACCGTGCGTGAGCCCTACGGCGTGGTCGGCCTGATCTTCCCGTGGAACGGGCCAGTCTTCAACTACTGCGCAAAACTGGCGCCGTCGCTCGCGGCCGGCTGCAGTAGCGTCGTCAAACCCGCTGAGGAGACGCCACTTTCGGCGCTGGTACTGGACCGCATCCTGGCTGAGGCCGGAGTCCCCGAGGGCGTCGTCAACTTGGTGAATGGCTTCGGACACACCGCCGGTGCGGCGATCACCGCCCACCCCGATGTCGAAAAGGTCGCCTTCACCGGTTCGACCGAGGTCGGTCGGGCAATTGTGCACGCCGCCGCCGACAGCAACCTCAACAAGGTCACCCTCGAGCTCGGCGGCAAGTCACCGGTAGTGATCTTCGACGACGCCAACCTCGACCTGGCCGTCCCAATGGCCTCGTTCGGCACCTTCATTCACTCCGGACAGGCCTGCGTGTGCGGGTCGCGCATCTTCGCCCAGCGTGGCGTCTACGACCGGGTGGTCGAAGGAATCGCGAACATGGCCAACGTCATGCAGTTGGGCGGACCCAGCGACGAAGGCGCCATGGTCGGTCCACTGATCAGCCAGAAGCAGCTCACCCGCGTGCTGGGCTACCTCGATCAAGGCAAGTCTGACGGGGCCGAGTTGGTCACCGGCGGGCACCGGCTCGACCGCAAGGGTTACTTCGTGCATCCCACGGTGGTCACCAACATCGACCCCGATTCGAGCCGGCTGTTCCAGGAGGAGATCTTTGGTCCGGTCGTCACGATCCTGCCGTTCGACGACGAGGACGAGGCCGTCGCGCTGGCCAACAACAGCACCTATGGCCTCGCGGCCACCACGTGGACCAGCGATCTCGGTCGCGCGCACCGGATGGCCAAGAAGCTCAAGGCCGGAACCGTGGGACTGAACTGCCAGATGCAGTTCGATCACTCCATGCCGTTCGGCGGCTACAAGCAGTCCGGCTGGGGCTACGAGTCGGGCAAGGCCGGCATCGAGACCTACCTACAGACGAAAATCGTTTGGGCGCAGATGTAGGTGCCGCGGGGCCGCAGTAGTGTGAATGCATGCTGGGCCGCCTGGTAAGTGCTTTTCAACGATGGCAATATCGCAAAGGCCGTCCGGGATGGTCCGCCCGCATCGCAAACCGTATGGGCGCCTTGTCTTTTGCGAAGGGTATGGGGCCCAACGGAGCTGCCACGCTGGAAGTCCGGGGCCATAAGTCGGGACGGATTGTTTCCTTCCCGGTGGTCGTCGCCGACTACCAGGGCGAGCGCTATTTGGTCTCCATGCTCGGCCAGAAAGCGAACTGGGTGCGCAACCTGCGCGCAGATAACCATGGCGCTTTGGTGCGCGGTCGGCGCGAAGAGGTGACGTTGGTGGAAGACCTGTCCGACAAGCGCGCCGCGATCTTGCGTCGGTATCTCGAGCTAGCGCCGGGTGCGCGTCCGTTTTTCACGATCGATCGGCGCGCGCCGCTGGATGACTTCGAGCGAATCGTCGATCAGTACCCCGTCTTTCGCGTCGCCTGAGACGTCGACAAAGCCCGGTCCGGGCACCGGCGTGACGTTCTGCGCGGTGATCTCCTGCCGGCAATGTGCGCACACTAGAACCGGTTCGGCGGTCTGATCGCACGGTTGATGATGCAGCACAATCGGCGGACCCTGGGGGTTCGGCAGGTGATGGTCGCCCCACTGCATCAGGACCACGATCGCCGCGAACAGATCGCGTCCGGAATCGGTCAGCCGGTACTCGTGACGATCGGGGTCGCGCGCGTAGGGCACTTTTTCCAGCAGTCCCTTGTCGACCAGGGTGCGCAGCCGTGCGGACAAGGTGGGGCGCGGAATCTGGAGGTTGCGCGCCAACTGGCCGAAACGGCGAACCCCGAAGAACGCCTCACGCAGGATCAGCAGGGTCCATCGCTCACCGACGATCTCGAGGGCGCGCGCAACTGACTCGCCGTCGAAGCGATGCGACAAGTCCGGGTATTCCATGGTTCAACTAATGTACCGGTTCAAAAACTAAACCGGTAGTGCTAACGTGACTGAATCACTCACTGTGCAAAGCGAGGACGTATGGACACCGACGTCGCCACCATGCCCGTACTGGCGCAGGCGCGCGAGATCGCCGAGTTGGCGCGCGGCATGGCAGATGACATTGATTCTGCCCGCAGGCTGCCGCCCGAACTGGTTGAGGCGTTGCGGGATTCGGGCTTACTGCGAGCCGGCGCGCCGGTGGAGGTCGGCGCTCTCGAGCTGCCCGCGGGAACCGCCTTGCGGTGCGCCGAGGAGGTGGCACGTGGCGACGCGTCCGCCGGCTGGTGCGTGTCGATCGGGATCACCAGCACCCTGCTGGTCGCATACCTGCCACCGGTCAGCCGCGACGAACTGTTCGGCAACGGTCGCGGGCTGGCCGCGGGTGTGTGGGCACCGCAAGGCAAGGCCCGGCGGGTGCCCGGCGGTGTTGTGGTGTCGGGGCGCTGGGCGTTCTGCAGCGGTATCACCCACGCCGACGTGCTGTTCGCCGGCTGCGTACTCGAGGACCGCCCGGCGGTGGTCGCACTGCCCACCGAGCAGTTGCAGATCCTGGACACCTGGCACACCCTCGGCCTGCGTGGCACCGGCAGTCACGACACCGTCGCCGAGGAGGTGTTCGTCCCCGATAATCGGGTGCTCTCGATATTCGACGGTCCGGTGATCGACCGTCCGTTGTATCGATTTCCCCCATTCGGGTTTTTCGCGGCCTGCATCACCGCAGCCGCGATGGGCAATGCGCGCGCGGCGATCGACAACTTCGTCGAGCTCGCCTCGACCAAAAAGGGTGTGGCAGCCAGTCGCACGCTTGCCGAGCGATCCACCATCCAGGTGGCGGTCGCCACGGCCGAGTCGGCACTGGAAGCCGCGCGAGCCGGTTACTACCAAGCCATCGACGCCGCGTGGCAGGCGAGTCAGGACGGTCCCGCGGTGCCGTTGGAGGCGCGGACCCGGTTACGCCTCGCGGCAACCCACGGGGCACGCGTCTCGGCCGACGTGGTCCGCACGATGTACGACCTCGCCGGGGGCAGCGCGATCTACGACGGCGCACCGCTGCAACGACGCTTGCGGGACGCGTTCACCGCGACCGCGCACTTCCAGGTGAACGAGGCATCACGTGAGTTGCCAGGCCGAATCCTGCTGGGCCAGACCACCGAGGCGGCCATGTTGTGAGGTCGTCGATCGAAGCGGTGCTTCCGCTGTGGCTGGACCGGCCCGACCTGGAGGCACTCGAAATCGCCGAGGCCGCCGGCGCCGCGGGTCTGCAGGGGCTGTGGATCGGCGAGATGGCGACGTTCGACGCGTTCGCGTTGGCCACCGCCATCGGCGCTCGCGTACCGGGTTTAGGGCTGCGGGTCGGCCCCCTGCCGGTCAGCGTGCGCACCCCGGTCTCGATCGCGTTGGGGGCGAGTTCGGTTGCGGCGCTGACTGGCTGCGAGATCGACGTCGCGCTGGGCGCCTCGAGCCCGTTCATCGTGGCGGGCTGGCACGACCGTGATTGGTCACACAGCGCGGCGCGCATGCGGGAGACCATCGAGTGTCTACGGCCGATGCTGCGCGGTGAGCGCGGTGACTACGACGGTCAGCATGTGAAGAGTCATGGCTTCCGACTGCGTAACCCGTTGCCGCAGAGCCGGATCGGGGTCGGCGCGTTCGGTCCGGCGATGATGCGCCTGGCCGCTGAGATCGCCGATGAGGTGGTGCTCAATCTGGCTTCACCGCAGCGGGTTTCGCAGGTCCGCCAACAGATCGAGCACGACGCCGTCGCGGTAGGTCACACGCGGCCGCACGTGACGGTGTGGCTCCCGGCCGCGGTGCGGCCCGGTGAAGCGGCGCTGCGGCAGCTGGCCGGTCAGCTCGCGGTCTACCTGGCCCCGCCCGGCTACGGAGAGATGTTCTGCGAGCTCGGATTCGCCGATCTCGTCGAGCGGGCCCGCGCAGGTGCGCGACGGGCGGACTTGGCCGCGGCCGTTCCGCTGGAATTGGCCGAGCAACTGGCCGCATTGGGCACACCGGATCAGGTCGTTGACCGGATCCGGACCTACTTGCAGGCCGGTGCCGACACTGTCGCGGTGATACCCGTGACCGCCGAGGACCCCGGCGGCCGAACGGCGTTCGGCTGTGCCGCAGACATCTGCCGAAACAACTCACCAGCCAAGGAGGCTGCCTCGTGAACGCTGTCAACACTCAGTGTCGGCTGGCCGCACGCCCGGTCGACATGCCCAAGGCCACCGATTGGTCGATCGTCGAGGAGCCCAAACCGGTTGCAGCCGATGGAGAATTCGTCGTACAGGTCGACTACCTGTCCATCGACCCGGCCATGCGCACGTGGATGAACGCGGGCCGCAGCTACGTGCCGCCGGTGGAGATCGGTGAAGTGATGCGGGCCCTCGGGGTCGGGCATGTCGTCGAATCACGGCATCCGGGGTTCTCGGTCGGCGACGACGTGTCCGGGATATTCGGCATCCAGCGTTACGCGCTGTCCGACGGCGCCGAGGTGAACAAACTCGACACCACCTTGGCGCCGGCAACGACGTATCTGGGTGCCCTCGGCATCAGCGGGCTGACCGCGTACTTCGGCCTGCTCGATGTCGGCCGACCTGAACCGGGCCAGACCGTCCTGGTCTCTGGAGCGGCCGGATCGGTGGGCAGCATCGTGGGACAGATTGCGCGGATCAAGGGCTGCCGAGCGGTCGGCATCGCCGGTGGCGAAGACAAATGCCGCTGGCTGGTCGACGAGGTCGGATTCGACGCGGCGATCGACTACAAAGCTGCCGATCTGCGCAAGGAGCTCAAGATCCATGCGCCTGACGGTGTCGACGTCTATTTCGACAATGTCGGTGGCGCAACGCTGGAGGCCGCACTCAACCGGCTCGCGCACGGAGCCCGCATCGTGCTCTGCGGTGCGGTATCCCAGTACAACGACGCCCCGCGGGGGCCGGCCAACTACATGCAGTTGTTGGTAGCGCGGGCATCCATGACAGGATTCGTCATCTTCGACTACGCCAAGCGCTACCCGGAAGGTGTTGCGGAACTGGCGAAGTGGCTCAACAGCGGCGAGCTTCGATCACATGAACAGATCGAACACGGCGATGTCGGCGACTTTCCCGACACCCTGCTCAAGCTGTTCCGGGGCGAAAACACCGGCAAGCTGATCCTCGCGTTGGACCGCGACGGGGAATAGCCTCGCTGCGCGGTCTCGTTGCAACCGCGTATGAAAGCCTTCTCCGAGATCGAGCGCGAAGAGTTCCTGGCAGCCAAGCATGTCGCGGTGCTGTCCGTGGCCGCCGACGGCCGCCCGCCGGCCAGTGTCCCGATGTGGTACGACTACACCCCCCGTGGGAACATCCTGATCAACACCGGCGCGGGGGCGCGGAAGTCGAAGCTCATCGAGCGCGCCGGAGCGGTGACACTGGTCGTCCAGAACGAGGAGCCGCCGTATCAATACGTGGTCGTGGAGGGCACCGTCATCGACACCACCTCGCCCGCTCCAACGGATGTGCGCGAAGCCATCGCCATCCGTTACCTCGGCGAGGAAGCCGGCCGCGCGTTCGTCCGCAGTATGGAAGGGCAGAACACTGTGCTGTTCACCATTCGCCCGGACCGCTGGATCACCGCGGACTTCTCCGGCGAGCTGTAGGTTTCGCGGCTTTGTATTCAGAGCATGACCGCCCGTCGTGTCGTAGCCTTTGGCGTGACGGCGCGTCATAGGATGGCCATCTGTCGAACCAAGGTCGTTAAGCGCGAAAACCCTTAGGAAGCACGTCAAATGGACCTCGACCGCATCACTAACCCGCTGCGACTGGCGAGGGGATCACACCAGCCCGGATCGGGTAAAGGGTGCGCCATGAACGTGATCTCCTACATCAACGGCGATGAGCAGATCACCGACTTTCCGGCGACCTCAGCACGCCCGTTGGCATCGTTCGTGCAGCTGTGCAACGACTTACTGGCCGGGGCTGACGGCTACTTGTCGCCGGAGAACAGTCTGCTGGTGCTCGACCTCGGGTGGCTGACCGTCGGGACCGCCGACGTCGCTGAGAGTGTCATGCACATCTGGGTGACCAAACTGCTGATCAGCCCGCCGTGGGGCGTTGCCCGCTACGCTAACGGCGCTGCCGTCGACGCGATCGCCGACATCGCGGAGTTACACCGTCGGCTGGTGCCCGGTGACATGCCGCCAATTGCCGAGTGGGACAGCGCCAACCGGGCCGCCCGCGCTGTCAGCGAGACATCGGAGGGCGCCGAACTGTACGCGGTGCGGTCCGCTATGCAATCCACCTCACTCGTGGAGACCGATGACTGGGACACCCTCGATGCCGTCACCGGTAACGCGTTGCGTGCGCACCGGCTGGCCAACGGCGAAGTCGGAGCCGCCCGGATCGTGGAGGTCACCCGCAACGCCATCCGCTCGTGGCGGCGCCTCGCCGGCTTGAGCGTGGTGGGCAACGACCCCATTCCAGTTGCTGGTGTCCGCCCGCGGAAAGTCGTCGCGGCTTGAATCAGTTCTGCCGGTGACTGTCTCGTCGTAGCCTCAGCGCCCGGGTGACCGCGGCGGTTGCCGCGAGCATCGCCATCACAGTGAGAATGATCTGCGAGCCGTCAAACCCGACTGAGGTCAACAGCAGCGGCAGGCCAAAACCGATGTAGGTCAGCGCATAAAACGCACCGGTCAGCATGCCTCGGACATGTTGTGGTGCCGCGGCTTCCAAGTCGATCAGTCCTTCGCGCAACGAAAGCCCGGACGCGCAACCGAGGACCAGCAATAACGCAACGCTCATCACCGGCGTGATCGTCGGCGGCGTTACCGCGATGGCCGCATAGCCGAGCGCGGCCAGCGCCGCGCCGACGGTGCCGGCGCGCGGGCCCCAGGTGCCCAAGCGGGCGATGATCTGGATGACTCCGCTCGAGCCGTTGACGATCAGGGCCGCGATACCCGCGGCGATCGGAGCCGCGAGCCCGGTGTGGACTCTGGACGGAATCGTGATGAATCCCAGTGTGGCCGATGCGAACACCCACGGGGCCAACGGCAACGCCCAACTCAAGGCCCGCGTGCTCGAAGGCCTTGAGGTCGTGGCGGTTTGCGCGTCACCGGTTGCTACCGGCACCGACTCCGCCGTGCCACGTGCGGCCGCATACATGAAAGCCATCGCCGCCACGACCAGAGCCGCGGCTACCGCGAACGACACCTCGACGCCGAAATCTCCCGCCCCGGCGATCAACCCTCCGGCGAACGGTCCGATGGCGAATCCGGCGATCAGCACGGCCCCGGCGGTGGCCGCACCGGCCGGACCTCTCAGGTCGGAAGCCCACGCGGTGCCCGAGGTCATTGCCAGACCCACACCAACGCCGACGATCAAACGCCCCGGCAGCAAAACGTCGGGTTGCTGGGAAAGCAGCATCGCAACCGTGCCCACCACAGCTGTCGCCGAACCGGCCAACGCGACTGCTTTGCGGCCGAGGGCATCCGAGGCTCGGCCACC
>NZ_DATNJW010000384.1:0-12459 GCF_035603715.1 Mycobacterium sp.
GGCCCGATCAACTGGATGCGCCCGCTGCGCGCGATCGCGGCCCGGCACGAGGTGCTGGCCATCGAGGTGATCGACCCCCGTGATGTCGAGCTGCCCGACATCGGCGACGTGGTGCTGCAGGACGCCGAGTCCGGCGTCACCCGCGAGTTCACCATCGACGCGCAGCTGCGCGAGGATTTCGCCAAGGCGGCCGCGGCGCACCGCGCCGACGTGGCGCGCACGATCCGCAGCTGTGGCGCCCCGCTGATGACCCTTCGCACCGACCGTGACTGGATCGCCGACATCGTCCGTTTCGTCGAGTCCCGCAGGCGCGGGGCACTGGCGGGGCGGCAGTGACTGGCGCCTTTCCCGCTCCGAACACCACCCCGATGCCGTTATGACCCTGCCTTTGCTCGGCCCGATGTCGTTGTCGGGGTTCGAACATTCGTGGTTCTTCCTCTTCCTTCTTCTCGTCGTCGGGTTGACCGCGCTCTACATCGTCATGCAGGTGGCCAGGCAGCGGCGGATGCTGCGGTTCGCCAACATGGAACTGCTGGAAAGCGTTGCGCCCAAGCGGCCTTCGCGCTGGCGGCACGTTCCGGCGATCCTGCTGGTTGCGTCGCTGGTGCTGTTCACCATCGCGATGGCCGGACCGACCAACGACGTGCGGATTCCCCGCAACCGCGCGGTGGTGATGCTGGTGATCGACGTGTCGCAATCGATGCGTTCCACCGACGTGCAACCCAACCGGATGGCCGCCGCGCAGGAAGCCGCCAAGCAGTTCGCCGACGAGCTGACGCCGGGAATCAACCTCGGGCTGATCGCTTTCGGCGGCACGTCGACGGTGCTGGTGTCGCCGACGACCAACCGCGAGGCGACCAGGAATGCGCTGGACAAGCTGCAGTTCGAGGACCGCACCGCCACCGGCGAGGCCATCTTCACCGCGCTGCAGGCCATCGCCACCGTGGGCGCGGTGATCGGCGGCGGCGACAAACCACCGCCGGCGCGCATCGTGTTGTTCTCCGACGGCAAGGAGACGATGCCGACCAATCCGGACAACCCGAAGGGCGCGTTCACCGCCGCGCGCACCGCCAAGGACCAGGGCGTGCCGATCTCGACGATCTCGTTCGGCACCCCGTACGGCTTCGTCGAGATCAACGACCAGCGCCAACCGGTGCCCGTGGACGACGAGACGCTGCGGAAGGTGGCACAGCTCTCGGGCGGGAACGCCTATAACGCCGCCAGCCTTTCCGAGCTGAAGGCCGTCTACGCGTCCCTGCAGCAGCAGATCGGCTACGAGACCATCAAAGGCGATGCCAGTGTGGGCTGGCTGCGCCTGGGTGCGCTGGTACTGGCGGCCGCGGCGCTGGCGGCGCTGCTCATCAACCGTCGGCTGCCGACCTGATCCCACTTCGACACGGGGAGGGGCAGATGTCGGCCCCGCCGCACCGAGGCGATAAGTTGGCCGGGTGACTGACACGGCCACCGAGCTCGCCGACTCTCCCGCCAGCGGCGGCAAACCCGCATTCGTATCCCGTTCGGTTTTGGTGACCGGCGGAAACCGGGGGATCGGTCTGGCGATCGCGCAGCGGCTGGCCGCCGACGGCCACAAGGTGGCCGTCACGCATCGCGGATCCGGGGCGCCCGAGGGACTGTTCGGGGTCGAGTGCGACGTCACCGACAACGACGCCGTCGATCGCGCCTTCAAAGAGGTCGAGGAGCACCAGGGTGCGGTTGAGGTGCTGGTGTCCAACGCCGGCATCTCCAAGGATGCGTTCCTGATCCGGATGACCGAGGAGCGGTTCGAAGAGGTCATCAACGCCAACCTCACCGGGGCGTTCCGGGTCACCCAGCGCGCGTCGCGCAGCATGCAGAAAAAGCGCTTCGGCCGGATCATCTACATCGGCTCGGTCTCCGGCAGCTGGGGCATCGGCAACCAGGCCAACTACGCGGCCGCCAAGGCCGGTCTGATCGGCATGGCGCGCTCGATCTCCCGGGAGCTGTCCAAGGCCGGGGTGACCGCGAACGTGGTCGCCCCCGGCTACATCGACACCGAGATGACCCGCTCGCTGGACGAACGGATTCAGGCCGGAGCGCTGGAGTTCATTCCGGCCAAGCGGGTCGGCACCGCCGCGGAGGTCGCCGGGGTGGTCAGCTTCCTGGCGTCCGAGGATGCCAGCTACATCGCCGGTGCGGTCATCCCGGTCGACGGCGGCATGGGCATGGGTCACTGACGAAACCACAAGATTAGGACGGACATGGCAGGACTGCTCGAAGGCAAACGGATCCTGGTCACCGGGATCATCACCGACTCCTCGATCGCGTTTCACATCGCCAAGGTGGCCCAGGAGGCGGGGGCGCAGTTGGTGCTGACCGGATTCGACCGGTTGCGGCTGATTCAGCGCATCGCCGATCGGCTGCCCGAAAAGGCCCCGCTGATCGAACTCGACGTGCAGAACGAGGAGCACCTGGCCTCCCTGGCGGATCGGATCAGCGCCGAGATCGGCGAGGGCAATAAGCTCGACGGGGTCGTGCATTCGATCGGCTTCATGCCGCAGACGGGAATGGGCGTCAACCCGTTCTTCGACGCGCCCTACGAAGACGTGTCCAAGGGCATCCACATCTCGGCCTACTCGTACGCCTCACTGGCCAAAGCCGTACTGCCGATCATGAATTCCGGCGGCTCGATCGTCGGCATGGACTTCGACCCGACCCGGGCGATGCCGGCGTACAACTGGATGACAGTGGCCAAGAGCGCGCTGGAATCGGTCAACAGGTTCGTGGCGCGCGAAGCGGGCAAGCACGGTGTGCGCTCCAATCTCGTTGCCGCCGGACCGATCCGGACCCTGGCGATGAGCGCCATCGTCGGCGGTGCGCTCGGCGACGAGGCCGGCGCCCAGATGCAGCTGCTCGAAGAGGGCTGGGACCAACGCGCGCCGATCGGGTGGAACATGAAAGACCCGACGCCGGTGGCCAAGACGGTGTGCGCACTGTTGTCGGAGTGGCTGCCGGCGACCACCGGGTCGATCATCTACGCCGACGGCGGCGCCAGCACCCAGTTGCTCTAGCAGCCAATGGATTTCGACGCCGTCCTGCTGTTGTCCTTCGGCGGGCCCGAAGGCCCGGATCAGGTACGGCCGTTCCTGGAGAACGTTACCCGTGGCCGGAATGTGCCGCCAGAACGTCTCGACGACGTAGCGCAGCACTACCTGCACTTCGGTGGGGTGTCGCCGATCAACGGGATCAACCGGGACCTGGTCGCCCAGCTGCAAGCTGTGCTGGACATCCCGGTCTATTTCGGCAACCGGAACTGGGAGCCTTACGTTGAGGAAGCCGTTGCCACCATGTGCGACAACGGGATCCGGCGGGCGGCGGTGTTCACCACCTCGGCGTGGAGTGGGTATTCCGGCTGCACCCAGTATTCCGAGGATCTCGACCGGGCCAGGCGGGTCGCCGGGCCTGGTGCGCCCGAGCTGGTCAAACTGCGGCGATACTTCGATCATCCGCTGTTCGTCGAGATATTCGCCGACAACATCGCCGCCGCCGCGCGCACGGTGCCGCAGGATGCACGGCTGGTGTTCACCGCGCACTCGGTACCGGTGGCCGCCGACGACCGGCTCGGCCCCAAGTTGTACAGCCGCCAAGTGCATTATGCCGCAGGGCTTGTCGCGGCGGCCGCGGGTTACACCGACTACGACCTGGCCTGGCAGTCCCGCTCGGGGCCGCCGCAGGTGCCGTGGCTGGAGCCGGACATCGCCGACCACGTTGCGGCGCTCACCGAGACCGGCACCACGTCGATCATCGTCTGCCCGATCGGTTTCGTCGCCGACCACATCGAGGTGGTGTGGGACCTCGACACCGAGTTGCGCCAACAGACCGACGCCGCGGGCATAGCGCTCGCGCGGGCCGGAACGCCCAACGCCGATCCGCGTTTCGTTCGGCTCGTGCTGGACCTTATCGACGAACTACGTTGCGGCCGTGCGCCCGCGCGGGTGATCGGACCGGACCCAGTGCCCGGCTGCGCGGCCGGCATCAACGGCGAGCCGTGCCGTCCGCCGCACTGTGTGGCCGATCGGGTCAGCTCTGCCACGCCGCGTGCAGAATCGCGCTGAGCGCAGCCGTTCTCGCCGACCGCACGACCGATGCCAGTGGTCGCAGCGCGTCGGTGGCGATCTGGGTCTCGGACAACGACTGTGTGCCGATTCGGGACAGTCCCGCGCTGACCGTGATGATCGCGTCGACGTGTGCCGCGTTCTCCAGCACCCGTAAGGCGCGCGACGGGGCGGGTTCGGGAACCTGATGGTGCCGTGTGGATTCCAGCAACTGCTCCACCAGCCCGCGCGGATCGTCGACGTCGACGCCGGCCGACCCCAGCCCGATGGTGGTCAGGGCAGTGGCGGCGGATCGCACCGCTGACCGCAACGTGTATTCCGCCTCACCCAAGTCGATGTGGTCGATCACCGGGGCGCCGGGCAGCGAGTACACCGTCCACGACAGCGCACATAACTCGGGGATCACGAGTTCGTCGTCGTCGGATTCGTCATAGCCGTATTCGGGGACCAGCCCGACGGCGAGGCTGGGATCGTCGGGGTGCGTGACGATCACCGCCTCGCCCACCGCAAGCGCGTCACGCTCGAACTGCGTGCCCGGGGCCAGCCCGCGGACATCGCCGGGAACCGGCAGCGCCACCCTGATCGACGGCGTGCCCGTTGCGGCGCGTCCGGCCGCCGTCCGCAACGTCTGCAGCAGAGATACCGCACCCGCATCGTTGATGTCCGGCCACGGCAGCCCAGTGTGTCCCGCCGCGACAGCATCATACGCGGTGACGGAATGTGATGGCGCCCAACAGGATAACGCGTCGAGGACGTCGTCGGGCGCGGCCTTGCCGGCAAGCCAGGCATTGGCCCAGACCGAGAGCGTTGCGCTTGGGCACCACATGGTTTCGCAGTCTAGTTGTTCGCCGTGGCCAAGGCCGATCACACGATATCCTGACGGCATGTCCGCGGCTGTGATCTGGCTGATCGTCGCACTGGGGTTGGCTGGCGCGGAGGCGCTGACCGGCGATACGTTCCTGCTCATGCTGGGTGGTGGCGCGTTGGCCGCGGCCGGATCCAGCTGGCTGCTCGATCTGCCGATCTGGACTGATGGTGCGGTTTTCCTGGTGGTTTCGGTGCTGCTGTTGGTGCTGGTCCGACCCGCGCTGCGGCGGCGTCTGACCCCCGCGAAGAGCCTGACGACCGGCATCGAGGCGCTGGAAGGTAAAAGCGCGCTGGTGCTCGATCGGGTGGCCCGCGACGAGGGTCAGGTCAAAGTCGACGGTCAGGTATGGACCGCGAGGCCATTGAATGAGGGTGACGTGTTCGAACCCGGCGAACGCGTGACGGTCATGCATATCGATGGGGCCACTGCGGTGGTCTGGATCCCTTAAATCCTCTGAGAGCTTTAGGAGCATTCCATGCAAGGTGCTACTGCCGGGCTGTTTTTGTTCGCCGTGTTGGTGGTGTTCGCAATCATCGTGGTGGCCAAGTCGGTGACGCTGATCCCGCAGGCCGAAGCGGCGGTGATCGAACGGCTGGGCCGCTACAGCCGCACAATCAGCGGGCAGCTGACCCTGCTGATCCCGTTCATCGACCGGGTCCGCGCCCGGGTGGACCTGCGCGAACGGGTGGTGTCGTTCCCGCCGCAGCCGGTGATCACCGAGGACAACCTGACCCTGAACATCGACACCGTGGTGTATTTCCAGGTCACCGTTCCGCAGGCCGCCGTCTACGAGATCAGCAACTACATCGTCGGCGTCGAGCAGCTGACCACCACCACCCTGCGCAACGTCGTGGGTGGGATGACGCTGGAGCAGACGCTGACCTCCCGCGACAAGATCAACGGTCAGCTGCGCGGGGTGCTCGACGAGGCGACCGGCCGGTGGGGCCTGCGGGTGGCCCGGGTGGAGCTGCGCAGCATCGACCCGCCGCCGTCCATTCAGGCCTCGATGGAAAAGCAGATGAAGGCCGACCGGGAGAAGCGGGCAATGATCCTGACCGCCGAAGGGAACCGGCAGGCCGCGATTACCGAGGCCGAAGGTGCCAAGCAAGCACAGATCCTGGCCGCTGAGGGCGCCAAGCAGGCCGCGATCCTGTCCGCCGAGGCCGGCCGGCAGTCTCAGATGCTGCGCGCTCAAGGTGAGCGGGCCGCGGCCTACATGCGGGCGCAGGGGCAGGCCAAGGCAATCGAGAAGACGTTCGCCGCGATCAAGGCCGGCCGGCCCACCCCGGAGATGCTGGCCTACCAGTATTTGCAGACCCTGCCGGAGATGGCGCGCGGCGATGCCAACAAGGTGTGGGTGGTGCCCAGCGACTTCAACGCGGCGTTGCAGGGTTTCGCCAAGCAGCTGGGTACTCCGGGCCAGGACGGGGTGTTCCGGTTCGAGCCATCGCCGGTCGACAACACCCCGCCGCCAGAGCACGACGACGAGGACATGGACGGCTGGTTCTCCACCGAGACCGACCCGGCGATCGTCCAGGCGGTAGCCAAGGCAGAGGCGGACGCGCGTCTGACGGCGGACGGCAGCCTGCCGCCGCAGCACGAGCTGAGGCAGTGATGTGGGCGGTCTGACGTCACCGAAAACGTATGCGGCCCTTGCGGCTTTCCAGGCCGTGGATGCGGTGGCATGCGCGATCCAGGTGCCGCCGATCGCGAGAACCCTTGACACTTTGGGTGTGCCGCAAAACATTCGGTGGCTTCTGCCGGCGGCCAAGGCCGCTTCTGTCGTCGGTCTGCTTGCGGCCGGCTGGAGCCCGGCATTGGCGCGTCTCACCACAGCGATGCTGACGCTGTACTTCGTGCTCGCGGTGGGCGCACACGTTCGCGTTCGGGATCGCCCCGTGAATGCCCTTCCGGCGGCGTCGTTCTTGGCCACCCACGCCGTGCTGACCTGGAAAGGACCAGACCCGGGCTAATGCGGGGTTAATCACGATCGCGTTCGAATCGGCAGGTAATGGGTACCTGACCGCCTGATGAACAGTGCGCGCCGGCCAACCGGCCTGAGTCGGCGGCGGCCCCGGCGCTGGACCCGTGACCAGATCCAGGTCACCGACCCCGAAGTGATGCGCCGGTCCATCAAAGGTGCCTCGATCGGCAACTTCATGGAGTGGTACGACTTCGGGGTCTACGGCTACATCGCCACCACGATTGCCCAGGTGTTTTACCCCGGCGACAGCGTCAGCGCGGTCCACCTCATCGCCACCTTCAGCACCTTGGCGGCGGCTTTCGTGGTGCGCCCGGTGGGCGGGCTCATCTTCGGTCCGCTCGGCGACCGCATCGGGCGCAAGCGGGTGTTGGTGATCACGATCGTGCTGATGACGATCGGTACAACCGGGACGGGTTTACTACCGGGCTACCACACCATCGGCGTGTGGGCGCCGATTCTGCTGGTTGTCGCGCGGGTGTTCCAGGGTCTTTCGACCGGCGGCGAGTACGTCGGCGCGATGACGTACATCGTCGAGCAGGCCCCGGACCGCAAACGCGGGATGGTGGTCGGCTTTCTCCCGCTGGGCAACCTGGCCGGGTTCGTGGCCGCAGGATTGATCGTCACCGGGTTGCAGACCTGGCTACCCAGCCACGACATGCTGACCTGGGGATGGCGGGTGCCGTTGTTGCTGAGCGCCCCGCTCGGGCTGGTCGCGGTGTTCATGCGGATGCGACTCCAGGAATCGCCTGCCTACCAGGGGGAGAGTAAGGACGCGACACCCGAGCACGATGCGCGGCAATACCGGCGCGCCATCGCCGAGCAGTGGAGGCCCATGCTGATCTGCGCGGCGCTGGTGTACACATCGAACGCGGCGGACTACATGCTCACCGGGTATCTCCCGACCTATCTCAAGGTCTTGGTGCACATCGGCCCAACGATGGGGCTCGCGATGATCACGGCGACGCTGATCATCCTGGCGATTCTGCTGGTGTTCGTCGCGGCGCTGTCTGACCGCATCGGCGTGAAGCCGATCATGCGGACAGGCTGCGGGCTGCTGATCGTCGCGTCGATCCCGGCGTTCCTGCTCATCCGCCAAGGCAGCGCCTTCCCGCTGATCTTCGTCGGGATACTGCTGATCGGGTCGATGGAACTCTGCTTCGACAGCACCTCACCGGCCACGATGCCGGCACTGTTTCCGACCAATGTCCGCAGCGGTGCGCTGGCCATCTCCTACAACGTCGCGATATCGGCCTTCGGCGGCACCACGCCGCTGATCGCCCAGGCACTGGTGTCCGGCACAGGCAACCTCATGGTGCCGGCGTACATGCTGATGGTCGCGGGGGTAGTGGGCGCGGTGACGCTGTTCTTCACACCGGAAGTTGCCGGTCGCCGGTTGCCGGGATCGCCGCCTAGTGTCGAGACCGAGCGGGAGGCCCGCGAGTTGGTGCAGGACGGCGATTAGCGGCGGCGCGTCGGTGGGATCAGTGCGGAGTGCCCGGAGGACACGGTGGCGGGTACACCGGCACCCCACCACCGCCTCGTGCGCTTCCGGGTCCGACGCGCCCGTACGGCCAACACTTCATCGCCGGGAGGGCGGGTTTGGGAGTCGCCGAATTCGGGTCCGGCGGTGGGTCCAGCGGCGCGGCACTGACAACGCCGACGCCGAACGTCAGCGTTGAGGCGGCGATTGCCGCGGTCGCGATCAGATGCCTTACGTCCATGTGGATTGCCTCTCAGACAGAAGACCGATACCTCGGCAGTGCGGAGTCACTGTCTGGCCCGTGCGAAATCGTTCAGTTATTCAGTGTATCTATCTATACGCACTTGTGCCGCGGCGAAGCGGATCACCCGCGCAGCGCCGCCTCGGGGGCGTCGTCGACGTCGGACACCGCGGCCCGGTGATGCCGGCGGTATTGCCGAATCTCGTACGCCAACAACGTGAGCCCGACCAAACCCGTGCTCAGCGACACCAGAAAAAGCAGTGGGCTGACGTCACCGGTGAGCGCATCGCCCAGGATCACCACGGCCGCAGTACCGGGAAACAGGCCCACGACGGTCGCCAACGCGTAGGGCAGCACGCGCACGCCGGAGGCGCCGGCGGCGTAGTTCAGCGGCGCGAACGGCAGCACGGGGATCAGCCGCAGCGAGAGGACCGCCAGCCAGCCTCGCTCGCGCAGACGGGTGTCGACCCTGTCGACCGCCTGATGGCGAACCAACCGGCTGAGCTGCCAGCCGGCGGCCCGGACCAGCACCAGCGCGATCATCGCGCTGCCAGTGCTGGCGGTGACCGCCAACGCGATACCGAGCAGTGGACCGAACAGCAGTCCGGCGGCCAAGGTGAACGCCGTACGGGGAACCGGCAACACGGTCACCACGATGTGAGCGGCGAGAAACGCCAGCGGGAACCACGGGCCCATCGACGTCGACCAGTCCCGCAGTTCCATCGCCGAGGGCAGATGAACAAGCAGCGCGACCGCCACCAGGATGACCATCACCGCGCCGGTCAGCACCAGTCGGCGCTTGGACACCTGGCGCGCGGTCACGGCCACCGCGGAGCCCAACGGACGTAGCGCGTCGGCGATTCTGTTGCTGGCGGGGCCGGTCACGGGGTGCAGCCTACGGGCAGGCGGTGAACAATCGGTCAGCGGACGATCAGCGACAGCAGCTTCCTGCCCAACGGCACTGGCGCTGAGCTGGTTTCGCTGTTGACCGTGATGTGCCGGCCGGATCGCAGCCGCAGCTCACGCTGCAGTTTGTCGTGTAACGTGCTGGCGGCCGCCGGGCACCCGCGACACGCGCCGGATAACCGCACGTTCACCCGGTCGCCCTCGACCGACACCAATTCGATCGAGCCGCCGTGTGATTCGGCGAGCGCGCCGATCGGTCCGGCGAGCAACTCGGCGGTGATCTCGGCAAGCCCGGTGGTGTCGTCGGGTGCGGCATCCACCCGCCACCCGGCCGGATCCAGCAGCGCGTCGCACAGGGCGTCGCGAACGCCGTCGCCCAACTCGCGCCAGCTGTTGCCGGCGCGCAGCGCGATCAGCACATCGCCTGTGCGGACCTGAATTTCGTCGATCACCCCACCGTCGAGCAGGTCGCCGAGGCGACCCGGGGCCTGACGTACCGTGCCCCTGGCCGGCAGCCGGTCTTCGGCCACCACCCAGCGCAGCTGCTGCGGATTCACGGTGGCGGTGGCGTGGATCGGGATCATGCGCCCACACCGATCGCAATCAACCGCGCGGCGAACGCCATTACCCAGGCGAGGATGAACATGTAGCCGAACGCGAAGGCGGGCCAACGCCAGGAGTTGGTTTCTCGGCGCATCACCGCGATCGTCGACATGCACTGCAACGCAAACATGAAATAGACCATCAGCGCGATGACCGTGGGCGCGGTGAAAATCCGATGCCCGTGCTCGTCGGTCATGCCGGCCAGCGCCGCATGCGGATCTTCGGGATCAGACGCAGCCGACACCTGGCCCAGGGTCGACACGAAAACTTCACGCGCCGAGAGTGATCCGACCAGAGCGATATCGGTCCGCCAATCGAAACCCAGCGGAGCGAACACCGGCTCGACAGCGCGGCCCACGTCGGCGGCGTAGCTGTGATTCATCACGTATGCGGTGGCATCGGTCGGGGACATCCCACGGGTCTGCACCTCGCGGACGGGCAGACTGAGCAGCGCCCACAGCACCAAAGAGGTGGCCAGGATGATGGTTCCCGCCTTACGCAGGAACACCCTGGCCGCGCTCCACATCGCGGCCAGCATCGCCTTCGGGGACGGCAGGCGGTAGGGCGGCAGCTCCATCGTGAACGGCAACAGATCGCCCCGCAGAATCGTCGACTTGACCAGCGACGCCGCGATCAGCGAGGACAACCCGCCGCCCAGGTAGAGCAGAAACATCGTCACGCCCTGCGCGCTCAGTCCCCACCACCTTATTTCGGGTGCCACCAGCAGCCCGACCAGCAACGTGTATACCGGCAGCCGCGCCGAGCACGTCATCAACGGCGCGGTGACGATGGTGGCGATCCGGTCTTTCGACGACGGCAACGTCCGGGTCGCCATGATTCCGGGGATCGCACAGGCAAACGACGAGAGCATCGCGACGAACGCGCGCCCCTCCAGCCCGGTCCTGGCCATCACCCGGTCCATCAAGAACGCCGCCCGTGACATGTAGCCGACGCTCTCCAGAAACGCGAGCAGGCAGAACAGCAATACGATCTGCGGGATGAACTGCAGCACGGTCCCGACGCCGCCGATGATTCCCTGGCTGAGCAGTCCGCGCAGCACCGGATTGCCGACGTGCTCGGCGACCTGTCTGCCGAGCCAGGCCAGCGCGTTGCCGATGCCGTCCCGCAGTGGGGCGGCGGCGGTGAAAAGGACCTGAAAGAAGTAGAACATCACCGCGAAGAACGTGACGGTGCCCCAGAGCGGGTGCAGCAGCACCCGGTCGATTCGGCGGGTGCGCTGATCCGGTTGCGGCGCAACATAATCGGCCGCATTGAGCACCGACTGACCCCACGCGTCGATGGCGTCCTGGCCGGGCGGGGGAAGCACCGGCGGCCGTTGCCACTGCCCGGAGGATGCCAGCTGGGCCCGCAGGTCGTCGATTCCCGATCCATGGTTCGCGACGACCGCGGCCACCGGGATGCCCAGCGCCGTCGACAACGCCTCGACGTCGATTCGGCCGCCGCGGGAGCTCAGTTCGTCACCCATGGTGAGCGCCAGCAGACACGGTAGGTCGAGCCTGAGCACCTGGCCGATCAGCAGGATCGACCGGCGCAGCGTGGTCGCGTCGGCGACCAACACCACCGCGTCCGGCCGGCCGATGTCCGGATATTTGCCGGCCAGCAGGTCGGTCACCACCTGCTCGTCGGGGCTGATCGGGTCGAGGCTGTAGGTGCCGGGCAGGTCTTCCACGGCAATCGCGACGCCGTCCACCATGGTGGTGCCGACGCTGCGTCCGACGGTTACTCCCGGGTAGTTACCGGTCTTGGCGCGCAACCCGGTCAGATGGTTGAAGACGCTGGTCTTGCCCGCGTTCGGGCTGCCGACCAAGGCCACCCGCCGGATGCCGCCGAGGGCGACCGGGGAGTCGGTGACGTCATGGCACGCGGTCATAGATCCACTTCGGGAACGACTTCGATGAGCTGCGCCTCGCGGCGGCGCAGACACAGCTCGGTGTCCTGCACGCGATAGATGGTCGGGTCACCAAGCGGTGCCCGACGGATCACATCGACGCGCGCTTTGGCGCGAAAGCCCAACTGCCCCAACCGATTCGCTACCATTGGATTGGCTTGGGCCACGGTGCCCACCACTGTTGCCCGCATTCCGGGTGTCAGCTGAGCAAGCGCGATCACCGAGCCGGTTTGATCGCCTGCGCCCTGCGGTGAAGTACGCATGATCGCCCTAACGTTAGCCGCTCTACCTTAGTAAGGTACTCCTCACCTGGGCGGGTCGTTGTGCCTCGTCAGACCCGGTCGCCGCAGGTTGTGCGGTCACGCGACCGAGCATCA
>NZ_DATNJW010000385.1:0-10673 GCF_035603715.1 Mycobacterium sp.
GCCGCGAAAATCGCCGCCAAGGAGCTGTCGTCGACTGAGGTCACCCAGGCCTACCTGGACCAGATTGCGGCGACCGATCAGCGGTATGGCGCCTTCCTGCATGTCGCGCCCGACGCGGCGCTGTCGGCGGCGGCCGCTGTCGACAAGTCACTGGCCGCCGGTGAGCAGCCGGTCTCGGCGCTGGCAGGGGTCCCGCTGGCCCTCAAAGATGTGTTCACCAGCGTCGACATGCCCACCACCTGCGGCTCGAGGATCCTCGAGGGCTGGCGTTCGCCCTACGACGCGACGGTGACCGCGCGGTTGCGCGCAGCCGGCATCCCGATCCTCGGCAAGACCAACATGGACGAGTTCGCGATGGGTTCCTCGACGGAGAACTCCGCATACGGCCCGACCCGCAACCCGTGGAACACCGACCGGGTGCCGGGCGGCTCGGGTGGGGGCAGCGCCGCCGCGCTCGCGGCGTTTCAGGCCCCGCTGGCCATCGGCACCGACACCGGCGGCTCGATCCGGCAGCCGGCCGCGCTGACCGCGACCGTCGGGGTCAAGCCCACCTACGGCACGGTCTCCCGCTACGGCCTGGTGGCCTGCGCGTCGTCGCTGGACCAAGGCGGCCCCTGCGCGCGCACAGTCGTCGACACCGCGCTGCTGCACGAGGTGATCGCCGGACACGACCCCCGCGACTCCACCTCCATCGACGCCGCGGTGCCCGACATCGTCGGCGCCGCAAAAGCCGGAGCCGCGGGCGATCTCAAAGGCGTACGGATCGGGGTCGTCAAGCAGTTGCGCGGCGACGGCTATCAGCCCGGCGTGCTTGCGTCGTTCAACGAAGCCGTCGAGCAGTTGACCGCGCTCGGTGCCGACGTGTCCGAAGTCGACTGTCCCCATTTCGATCACGCGCTACCTGCCTACTATCTGATTCTGCCGTCGGAGGTGTCGAGCAACCTGGCCCGCTTCGACGCGATGCGCTACGGGTTGCGCGTCGGGGATGACGGAACACACAGCGCCGAGGAAGTGATGGCACTGACCCGGGCCGCCGGATTCGGGCCGGAAGTCAAGCGGCGCATCATGATTGGCACCTACGCGCTGTCGGCCGGTTACTACGACGCCTACTACAACCAGGCACAGAAGGTGCGCACGCTGATCGCGCGCGACCTCGACACCGCTTACCAATCCGTCGACGTGCTGATTTCACCCACCACACCGACGACCGCGTTCCTGTTGGGGGAGAAGGTCGACGACCCACTTGCGATGTATCTGTTCGACCTGTGCACGCTGCCGCTGAACCTGGCCGGACACTGCGGGATGTCGGTGCCGTCCGGGTTGTCCGACGACGACAACCTGCCGGTCGGCCTGCAGATCATGGCGCCGGCGCTGGCCGACGACAGGCTCTACCGGGTGGCGGCGGCCTACGAGGCCGCCCGGGGACCGCTGCCGTCGGCCATCTGATCGGCTGCCGCAACGGCTCTCTCGGGGCAAGATGAACACATGCGGATTGGAATTCTCACCGGGGGTGGTGACTGTCCGGGCCTGAACGCCGTCATCCGGGCGGTGGTGCGGACGAGCGACTCGCGATACGGGTCGTCGGTGGTCGGATTCCAGGACGGCTGGCGTGGCCTGCTGGAAAACCGGCGCATGCAACTAGCCAACGACGACCGCAATGACCGGCTGTTGGCCAAAGGCGGAACGATGCTGGGCACCGCGCGTGTCAATCCGGACAAGCTGCGTGCCGGACTTGACCAGGTCAAGCAGACGCTGGACGACAACGGCATAGACGTACTGATCCCGATCGGCGGCGAAGGCACGTTGACCGCCGCGCACTGGTTGTCTGAAGAGAACGTCCCCGTTGTCGGGGTGCCGAAGACCATCGACAACGACATCGATTGCACCGACGTGACTTTCGGCCACGACACCGCGCTGATGGTGGCGACCGACGCCATCGACCGGCTGCACAGCACGGCCGAGTCACACCAGCGGGTGATGCTGGTGGAGGTGATGGGCCGGCACGCCGGCTGGATCGCGCTCAACTCCGGGCTGGCTTCCGGGGCGCACATGACGCTGATCCCTGAGCAGCCCTTCGACATCGACGAGGTGTGCCGACTGGTCAAGCGGCGCTTCCAGCGCGGCGATTCCCATTTCATCTGCGTGGTCGCCGAGGGCGCCAAGCCGGCCGAAGGTTCGATGAAGCTGGCCGAAGGCGGCACCGATGAGTTCGGCCACGAGCGGTTCACCGGGGTGGCCGCGCAGCTGGCGATCGAAGTCGAGAAGCGGATCAACAAAGACGTCCGGGTCACCGTGCTCGGCCACGTCCAGCGCGGCGGTACGCCGACCGCCTACGACCGGGTGCTGGCCACCCGGTTCGGGGTCAACGCCGCCGACGCCGCGCATGCCGGCGAATACGGGCAGATGGTGTCGCTTCGTGGTCAGGACATCGGCCGGGTACCGCTGGCCGACGCGGTCCGCCAGCTGAAGCTGGTACCCCAGAGTCGCTACGACGATGCCGCCGCGTTCTTCGGCTGACGCTCACGCCGAAGGGATCCGTGACGTAACGGCTAGCGGTAACCTGACGAAGATGTTCGGCCTTTTGACCTGCGGCGGGTGGCAATGACTGCTGAGCTGGATGGCCACGGCGGCGAGGTCGATCAGGCCTTCGCCGGAGCGCCGCAGCGCGTCGGGTGGTTTCGCTTTTACTTCGAGGACCAACGCTGGGAGTGGTCGGAGCAGGTGCAGCGCATGCATGGCTACGAGCCGGGCACGGTGACCCCGACCACCGAACTGGTGCTGGAACACAAACACCCCGAGGATCGTGGCGAGGTGGCCAAGACCATCGACGAGATGCTGCGTGCCCGCCGCGCATTCAGCACCCGGCATCGCATCGTCGACACCCGTGGCGTCGTGCACCAGGTGGTCGTGGTCGGCGACCTGCTCACCGACCCTCAGGACGTGGCGATCGGCACACATGGCTACTACGTGGACATCACGCCGTCGTCGGATCGGGCGCGTGAGGACCTCATCTCGGCGAGGGTCGCCGAAATCACCGAGCACCGCGCGATCATCGAGCAGGCCAAAGGCATGCTGATGCTGATCTACGGCCTGGACGATGACTCCGCTTTCGATCTGCTCAGATGGCGCTCGCAATCGAGCAATGTGAAGCTGCGCCTGCTGGCCGAGAAGATCGTC
The DNA here is from genome assembly GCF_035603715.1 of Mycobacterium sp. Lineage (GTDB taxonomy): Bacteria > Actinomycetota > Actinomycetes > Mycobacteriales > Mycobacteriaceae > Mycobacterium. The sequence goes on from NZ_DATNJW010000385.1 coordinate 3,178, forward strand.
GACGACTTCCGCGCCGTCCGCGACGACGGCATCACTTCTCGATCCGCGTTCGATCACGCGCTGCTGACCATCGACGAGGGAGTCCGCGGCGACGGCGATGGCAAGGCCGCTTCGACCGCCAATTAGGATCGACCGCATGACTTCTGCTGCGAGCGCCGCCCACGCGCCCGGGGCGGAGCTGCTCGATTACGACGATGTGATCGCGCGCTACGACCCGGTGCTCGGCCTGGAAGTGCATGTTGAGCTGTCCACGGCCACCAAGATGTTCTGCGGCTGCGCCAACGAGTTCGGCGCCGAACCCAACACACACGTGTGCCCGGTGTGTCTCGGCCTGCCCGGATCGCTGCCGGTGCTCAACGAGGCGGCCGTCGAGTCGGCGATTCGGATCGGCTTGGCGCTCAACTGCGACATCGCGCCGTGGGGCCGGTTCGCGCGGAAGAACTACTTCTATCCGGACCAGCCGAAGAACTACCAGATCTCCCAATACGACGAGCCGATCGCCGTCCAGGGCTACCTCGATGTCCCATTGGACGACGGCACCACCTTTCGGGTGCAGATCGAGCGCGCCCATATGGAGGAGGACACCGGGAAGCTGACCCATCTGGGCAGCGACACCGGGCGGATCGCCGGGGCGACCACCTCGCTGGCCGACTACAACCGAGCCGGTGTGCCGCTGATCGAGATCGTCACCAAGCCGATCGAGGGCACCGCCGAGCGGGCACCGGAGATCGCCCGCGCCTACGTCACAGCACTGCGTGGCCTGCTGCGTTCGCTGGACGTCTCGGATGTGCGGATGGACCAGGGTTCGATGCGCTGCGACGCCAACGTTTCGCTGAAACCGAAGGGAGTCAGCGAATTCGGCACCCGAACCGAAACCAAGAACGTCAACTCGCTCAAGAGCGTCGAGGTGGCGGTCCGCTACGAGATGCGGCGTCAGGGTGCCGTGCTCGACTCGGGTGGCCGAGTGATCCAGGAGACCAGGCACTTTCACGAGGACGGTTACACGAGCTCGGGCCGCACCAAGGAAACCGCGGAAGACTATCGCTACTTTCCCGAACCCGACTTGGAGCCGGTCGCGCCCAGCCTTGACCTCGTCGAGCGCCTGCGTGAAACCATTCCCGAGCTACCATGGTTGCGCCGCAAGCGGATTCAGCAAGACTGGGGTCTCTCCGACGAGGTGATGCGTGATCTCGTCAACGCCGGCGCCGTCGATCTGGTTATCGCGACCGTCGATCAAGGCGCCTCCAGCGAACAGGCCCGGGCCTGGTGGGGCAACTTCCTGGTGCAGAAGGCCAATGAATCGGGCGTTGAACTCGACGAATTGCCCATCAGCCCAACGCAAGTCGCCGCGGTGGTGGCGCTCGTGGACGGCGGCACGCTGACCACCAAGCTGGCCCGCCAAGTGGTCGAGGGCGTGCTGGCCGGCGAGGGTGAACCTGAACAGGTGATGACCGCGCGCGGGCTGGCCGTGGTGCGTGACGACTCGCTGATCCAGGCGGCGGTCGATGAAGCTCTGGCCGCCAATCCCGATGTGGCCGAAAAGATTCGCGGCGGCAAGGTGCAGGCGGCAGGCGCGATCGTCGGCGCTGTGATGAAGGCGACCAAGGGGCAGGCCGATGCCGCGCGGGTGCGCGAGCTGGTGCTCGCGGCCTGCAGCTAGAACAAGCTGGTCAATTAGCCGAACGGATGGGCAAGCGGAGCCAGCACCAACTGGAGGCCCGGATAAATGCGGATCGATTGTCTGTTCGCCGAGCATCGCTCCGAGCAGGTTGCCCGGACCCGTGTGCATTTTCCGAACGCTACCGGTTTGAGTCGTGGGTATGGTGGGCGACGATGACGAGCATCGGCGATCAGCTTCGTGAGCAGACAGTGGACACTGTTCTCGGCCGAATTCGGCTGCAAATAGGGGGATCCGGTTCCCCTATTGTTTTCTGGCCCAGCCTGCTGATGACCGGTGACATGTGGTACGGGGTTGCCGATGGTCTTATCGCGCGACGGCAGGTGGTGCTGGTCGACCCGCCCGGGCAGGGCGGCAGCCAGCCTCTGACGCGGTTATTCAGCTTCGACGACTGTGCCCGGTGCGTGGTCGACATCCTCGATGGGCTCGGTATCGACAAGGCGCACTTCGTCGGCAACTCTTGGGGCGGCATGATCGGCGGGACCTTCGCCGCCACCTATCCCGAGCGGATCGGGGGAGCGGTGCTGATGAACTGCACGGCGGGCCGGGCCGGCGCCCGCCAAAAGGTGCAGTTCGCGGTCCTGCTTGCACTGGCGAAGTGGACCGGTGGGATAGGAACGCTGCTGAATCGGCCTGTGCTGAAGGCATTCCTGGGGCCGACCACCTTTCGGCAGCGTCCCGAGGTCGTCGCGCACGTCCGTAACACAGTGAAAGCCGTGGACGTCGCATCTGTCTCGTGGGCGGTGAAGAGTGTGGTCCCGCGCCGGCCGGACCAGCGTGCCTTGCTCGGCACTATCAAGACGCCGGTGCTCGTTGTCGGCGGCGTCGAGGATGTGACCTTTCCGCCGCGGGAAGCGATCGCGATGGCCGATGCCATCCCCGGATCGTCGGTCCGGGTGCTCGATGGGGTGGCCCACCTGGCCGGCTTGGAGGACCCAACGCTGGTCAGTGCTTTGGTGGAACAGTTTCTGTTCGGCGACAACGAAAACGGCTCTGACGCCGCATAATCGGCGCTAGCGTCCGAATCGCCGCATCGGCTTGACACGCCTGTTCGGTGGCCAAACCGGTGACCAGGTCGACAAATTCGATCACTGTTCATCGCATCCCGGCCCGCATGGCATGCCGATCCTCGACGACGCGGTGGCGTGGTTCGTCGGCACGACGCTGAAGCGAGTCGACCTCGGCGATCACGTCGGCTACCTGTTGGAACCGATTGGCGGAGCAGCCGGGGAGCCGAAGGACGAGCTGATCAGCTTCCCCGACATGGCCGATCTGACACCGGGCCACAACGCCTGAGACGTTAGGTCTTGTCGTCGTTGGCCCGCGGGAAGCCGCCGCCCTGCGGGAACAGCGGGAACACCACGTCGTCGAGTTTCATGGCGTCCCCGGCGGTTTTGTTGACCGTCGCGCCCCATACGTTGCCGTCCGGTGACATCCGCAGCGCCCATGCATGTCCGTGAGTGTCCTGGCGAACCACATCGGGTGGGCCGGTGACCGCGCCGGTGCCCTGGGCCAGGTGGACGGCCACCGTCTGCTTGGTGTTGACCAGGTTGACCAGCACGGTGCCGTCCAGCGCCGAGCAGCCGGCCACCCCAGGTCGATCCGGCCACGTCCACACGGTGGAAACCTTGGAGTCCTTGGTGATTCGCTGCAGCCGGTCGGCGGTGGGTGCGCGGTCGACAACGAACATCGAGCCATCGACGGGGTCGGTGCACAGGCCGCCGCCGGCGCCGATTCCGCTCAGCGCGGTCGTCGGCGGCGCGGGGTGCAGCGTGGTGGGCTGCTCGAGCCGGAGCACCTTTCCGGCAAGCGATGCCGGATCGTTGGCCATCGCCGGGTTGCCCGCGTCGCCGGTCATGACGACCAGCGTGGTGGGGCTGGTGAAAAGCAGTGCGCCGGTGTTGCCGTTGCCGCCTTTGGGAATTCCGGTCAAGATGTCTTTGGGGATGTCGCCGTCGGCGACACGGATGACCCGATTGTCGGTCGGTGTGCTGATGTAGGCGTACATCAGTCGGTCCTGTTTGTAGGTCGGGGACAACACGATGTCCATCAGCCCGCCGTCGCCGGCCGGGTCCACCGGGATGACGGTTTTCACCTTGGGTTCGGCGCTCACGGACACCTCTTTGACCGCGCCGGTCGTCCGCTCGGCAACCAAAGCCGATTTGCTGTCGGGTTGCATGAGCAGGCCGCTGGTGCTCTCCAGGCAGCCCTGCATCACTCCCGGCGCCGGGCATTCCTTGGGGAATGGCTTGTCAGGCAGCGGCGGGGGTGGTGGTGGTGACGAACTCGGCGGAGGCTGCCGTTCGGGATTGGTGGTGAACGGTTGCGACTGAATGTCGTTGAACTGGGCGCAACCAGCCAAAACGAGCATCGTCGCGCAGAGCACAGCCGAACTGCGCCGCCCCGACCTCCACAACCGCATAGCTGCCAGATTACGGATATGTCCGCTCCGGTGCCCGTGACGGGTACCGCACGCCATCCGCCGTCGCCCGCAAACAACCGGCCCACCCGCGACGACGGGCAAATCGGACCACCGAAAGCGCCGCTCAAATCCCCGATTCCCAGGAAATTGCCCTTACCCTGGCACGGGTGAGCAGTCAATCGAAAAGCACACATTGGCAACGACCGGACTCATCCGCGATGCCGACTGCGGAGCGGCCGACCTCCGCGAGCGTGGTCGACCCCGAAGACGACCTGCCATCGGACACCTATGCGGGTGATTTCGAGACGACCCTGATCCCGCACTACGACTCCAATGATTCCGGCAGCGTGCGGTCGTCGAGCAGTGGCGTGGGTGTGATGGGCGGCCACGAGCCATTGCCCTATCAGCCCCAGCCCACCGGCGGGCACTCGATATTCGCGCCCGACGGGATGGACGGCCACGAGCACTTCGACGACGAGCGGGTCCGCGCCGCCGCCCGTCGCGGCACCCAACCCCTGGGCCTGTTGATTCTGCGGGTGGGCCTCGGTGGCGTATTCGTTGCGCACGGGCTGCAGAAGCTGTTCGGCTGGTGGGGCGGAGAGGGTCTGACAGGCTTCAGGAACGCGCTGTCCGGCATCGGCTACCAGCACGCCGACATCCTCACCTACTGCGCCGCCGGCGGCGAGATCGCGGCGGGCGTGCTGCTGGTGCTCGGCCTGTTCACTCCGCTGGCTGCGGCCGGCGTGCTGGCCTACCTGACCAACAGCCTGCTGGCCGGGATGTCGGCGCAGCACGGACCCCGGTCGTTCCCGTACTTCCTGCCCAGTGGGCACGAATACGAGATCACGCTGATCGTGATGGCCACCGCGGTCATCCTGGCCGGCCCCGGGCAATACGGCTTCGACGCAGGTCGCGGCTGGGCCCGTCGACCGTTCATCGGGTCGTTTGCCGCTCTGGTGGTGGGCATTGGCGCCGGCGTGGGGTTATGGATACTGCTCAACGGCGCCAACCCGGTGGGCTAGTCCGCGTACGGATTGGGCACTCGGCCGGCGCTGGCCTGGGTCAGCTGCGGCAGCGTCGCAAAAGTGACCGCCGGTAACCGCAACTCACCCTCGCTTTTGAGCTGAGCGCGCGCCCACGAGCCCCTGCGGAATCGCAACCCGTCGATTTCCTCCCACCGCACCGATCGGCTGCCGAGCAGGGTGCGCACCGCGACACCGTTGCCGTCGGCCTGTGTGCGCAGCCGAACAATCAACGCCGACAACAGCGCCGGGATGATCAGCAGCGGTGCCGTCACCGGCCAGGTCAGCACCGGCACGAGCAGCCCGAGGGCGAAAAAACCCACCGCGAAGTGGGCCATCGGCGAAATGCTGATCACCACCGGCGGTGTGGATGGGTTTTCCTCCGCTGAATCGGTGGCCATGCATGCATCATGGCACCGGTATCCGGTGGCGACGACAACGCCTGACCTGCGCGGTCCGGCAACCATCGGGATTTGACGTTTGACCAGTACGGCGGCTACCGTCGTGGGGCGATGAACACTTCTGGAAAGCTCGTAGTAATCCGCATGCGCGTTGGTGCCTGACTGATCAAGTCCACCGACGCGCAACCCTCGTGCAGCTGCTGAGCTGACGGGGGTTTTTTGTTGCCCACCATCGAAGTGAGTCAGCAAAAAGATCACCTACAACTTTCCAGAGCGAACAACGACGAAGAGGACACAGTGAGCGCACCCACCAGGCCGCATTCCGAGCCGCCGGCACCGGCTTCGACGCCTGCGTCGCAGGATGTGGCACGCATCGCCTCCGATGCGGCGAAGCCCGCCGCCAAGCCGCCGACGGCCCGGCCGAAACATGTTGCGCCTGAGCAACTCACCGGCGCACAGTCGGTAATCCGGTCGCTGGAGGAGCTCGACGTCGAGGTCATCTTCGGTATCCCGGGCGGCGCCGTGCTCCCCGTCTACGACCCGCTGTTCGACTCGAAGAAGCTGCGGCACGTGCTGGTTCGCCACGAGCAGGGCGCCGGCCACGCTGCCAGCGGCTACGCGCACGCCACCGGCAAGGTCGGCGTCATGATGGCCACCTCCGGTCCCGGGGCCACCAACCTGGTGACTCCACTGGCCGACGCGCAGATGGACTCGATCCCGGTGGTCGCCGTGACCGGCCAGGTCGGCCGTTCGCTGATCGGCACGGACGCCTTCCAAGAGGCCGACATCTCCGGCATCACCATGCCGATCACCAAGCACAACTTCCTGGTGCGCGACGGCGACGACATCCCGCGGGTGATGGCCGAGGCCTTCCACATCGCCGCCAGCGGACGGCCGGGCGCGGTGCTCGTCGACATCCCGAAAGACGTGCTGCAAGCCCCGTGCACCTTCAGCTGGCCGCCGCGCATGGATCTGCCTGGCTACAAGCCGAACACCAAACCGCACAACCGGCAGATCAACGAGGCCGCCAAGCTGATCGCCGCAGCGCACAAACCCGTGCTCTACGTCGGCGGCGGGGTCATCCGCGGCGAGGCCACCGAGCAACTGCGGGAACTGGCCGAGCTGACCGGCATCCCGGTGGTCACCACACTGATGGCGCGCGGCGCCTTCCCGGACAGCCACCACCAGCACCTGGGCATGCCGGGCATGCACGGCACCGTCTCGGCGGTGGCCGGGCTGCAGCGCAGCGACCTGTTGATCGCACTCGGCACCCGTTTCGATGACCGGGTCACCGGACAACTCGACTCGTTCGCCCCTGAGGCCAAGGTCATTCACGCCGACATCGACCCGGCCGAGATCGGCAAGAACCGGCACGCCGACGTGCCGATCGTCGGTGACGTCAAAGCCGTGATCACCGAGCTGATCGCGGCACTGCGGCACCACGACGCAACGGCCAAGATCGACATCGCCGACTGGTGGAGCTACCTCAACGAGGTGAAGGCCACCTACCCGCTGAGCTACGGGCCGCAGAGCGACGGCAGCCTGAGCCCGGAGTACGTCATCGAGAAACTGGGCGAGATCGCCGGCCCCGACGCGGTGTACGTCGCGGGCGTCGGCCAGCACCAGATGTGGGCCGCGCAGTTCGTCTCTTACGAAAAGCCGCGAACCTGGCTCAACTCCGGCGGTTTGGGCACCATGGGCTTCGCCATCCCCGCAGCCATGGGTGCCAAGATGGCCCGACCCGACGCCGAGGTGTGGGCGATCGACGGCGACGGCTGCTTTCAAATGACCAACCAGGAACTGGCCACCTGCGCGATCGAGGGCGCACCGATCAAGGTGGCGTTGATCAACAACGGCAACCTCGGCATGGTGCGTCAGTGGCAGACCCTGTTCTACGGAGAGCGGTACTCGCAGACCGACCTGGCCACCCACTCGCACCGGATCCCCGACTTCGTCAAGCTGGCCGAGGCGCT
>NZ_DATNJW010000386.1:0-3391 GCF_035603715.1 Mycobacterium sp.
GGTCAGCCAGAATGCCTGTGCCGCAAGCGACGTCGACTATCCGCGCCGACTGGTGGTCGCGCAATTGCGCGACCACCTCGTCGTGCGCCGGGCGGTAGACCCACTGTTGCAAGACCGGCAGGTTGTAGGCCGGGGCAGCCACGCCCCAGAACCGAGTGACGACGTCGTTGAAACCGCGACGTTGCGGTGCCTGCGTCACTTGGCCGAGGTGTAGTAGATCGTGTCGGCCATCGACACCGAGTCGCTGGTCTGCGGGACCGGCGGAAGGCCGTGCTCGGCCAGCAGCTCACTCATCGGCCGACCGACCGAGCGCCAGCCCAACCCGTCCAGGTATTCAGCGACGTCGGCGCGGTCACCCTCGTAGCCGAGCTCTTCGAAGTTCAGATCGAAGCCGTGGGCTCGCCACTGCTCGGTGGCCTGCTGCATCAACTCGCGCGCCTTCTCCTTGTCGACGTCGGGCATGTCCGGGATGGCTTCGGTGGCCAGCCGGCTGCCGTCGGCGCTGAGGGCGGAGATGTTGTCCAGCAACCGGTCCTGCGCGTCCGGCGGCAGGTAACCGAGCAATCCCTCGGCGATCCACGCCGTGGGTTGGCTGCGGTCGAAGCCGGCTTCGGTCAGCGCGGCCGGCCAATCGTTACGCAGATCGATGGCAACCGTACGGCGGTCAGTGGTCGGAGCCGCACCGAGTTCGGCGAGGGTCTCGGTCTTGAACGCGATGACCTCAGGTTGGTCGACCTCGAAGACGGTCATGCCGGTCGGCCAGTCCAACCGGTAGGCGCGGGCATCGAGGCCGGAGGCCAGAATCACTGCCTGACGGATACCGGCGGCGGTCGCCTCATGGAAGAACGCGTCGAAGAAACGAGTCCGGGCGGCCATCGCGTCGGGCATCTGCTGAAGCTTCCAGGTGGATTCCTCGGTGTCGACGTTCGCGGCGTCCAACTCTCCGGCGGCCCATCGGCTGAGGAAATCCACGCCGACGGCCCGCACGAGTGGCTCGGCGAATTGGTCGTTGATCAGGGGGTTCTCGGACTTGGTGGCGACGGCTCGGGCCGCGGCAACCATCGTGGCTGTTGCTCCAACGCTGGTCGCGAGGTCCCAGGTGTCGTTATCGGTGCGCGGCATGCGTGCTCCTTAGATAGTCGGGACGTACTTAGTTAGCATAACAAGTATTTAGCCGATCTATCAACTTGTCCCCGATGATGCCACCACAGACGGTTTACTTCGGTTGACGACTCGGCGATCCCGTGCTGGTGTGGGTGAATCAAGGAGTCACCGTGACAAATCCGCGGAACCCCGCCCTCGGCCGACGTTGGGTTCTGGGGATATCTGTATCGGCCGTGGGCGCAATCGCGCTATCGGCATGCGACAAGCCGAAGCCCACGGCAGCAGAGCCCGGCGCCCCCGCGGAGGACCAAGTGCCGGTCACTCCGCCCGAAGACTTGATGCGCGAACACGGAGTACTCAAACGCGTACTGCTGATCTATCGAGAAGGAATCCGCCGCTTGCAGGCGAGCGAACAGCTTCCCGCCGACGCGCTCAACGCAGGGGCGGCGATCATTCGAAGCTTTATCGAGGACTATCACGAGCAACTCGAAGAGCAGCACGTTTTCCCTAGGCTGGAGCAGGCGGGCAAACTCACCGGCGTCACCTCGGTGTTACGCACCCAGCACGTGCGCGGTCGCGTGCTGACCGACCGAGTGGTCGCCGCCACCGGTGCCGGCATGGCGCTCGATCAGGCTAAGCGGGAAGCGTTGATGCAGGACATGTCGGCGTTCATCCGGATGTACGAGCCACATGAGGCGCGCGAAGACACTGTCGTTTTCCCGACGTTGCGTCAGGTAGTGCCCGCGAAGGAATTTCGGGACATGGCAGACGTTTTCGAGGACGAGGAGCACCGGCGGTTCGGGCCGGCCGGCTTTGAAGGTGTGGTCGATAAAGTCGCCGATATCGAAAAGAGCCTCGGCATTTACGATTTGAGTCAATTCACTCCGACCTAAAGTCCGTCAGTGTAGGTCCGCGGTGACTCGCGCGACGCGCCGTCCGATGGCATCGATCCGCTTACGTGCCAGGGCCTCCAGCGGATGGACGGCGACAATCATCGCGACCCGGCCGCGGGGGTCGAAGACCGGCGCGGCGATCGTCGCCACCGGCTGCTCCTGGCGCGCGCTGTCGTCATCGGGCAGGAAGCCAATCGTGGTGAATTCCGTCAGGAGCTGATCGGTGATCTCGCGGACGTGGTCGGGCAGTCCGTCACTGGGCAGCGTTCCCATCACGTGGGCGGCCTGGGTCAATGCCGGCGTCGTGCAGTCCACGTCGAACCCACGCTGACGGGTGCGGGCCAGCACCTTTTCGAGGCGCCGAGTGAGCACATCGTTGGTGGCAGCGCTGCGCTCGATCCAGGCCCGCTGCTCCTCGGGGGTATCCCAGGCGGCGAATGCGACTCCGAAAGGCGGGGCGTAACGGATCCGTTCGCCGGGCGCGCCGCTGGACCGCCGGCCGGCGTCCTCAAACGCGGTGATCACCAGCGAATCGCCGACTCGTTCGACAACCGATGTGGCATAACCGAATTCCCCGGCAAGGTTCAGCGCGGTGATTCGTGCGCTGTGTGCCAGCGGGCGCGCGGTTTCGACCCGCGTCGCCACCACTGCCAGCGCCGGTCCCAACGAAAACGTCTTGTCGATCGGATCTCGATTGACCCAGCCGCGATCAGACAACGTGGTCAGGATCGCGTGCGCGGTCGCTTGGGTCAGCCCGAGTTCGCGCACCACATCGGAGAACCGGAGCCGTTCTTCGGTGGCGGCGGCGAGCAGTTCGATCACATCGAGCACGCGCGTGGTCGGTGGCGACGACGGAATGGCTTGACTTCCTTTCGCGAGGCTTCGTAGTCTGACTTCAGATTATCGAGATACTATCTCGAATAGTCGAGAACAGCCAAGCCCGAAGGAGTGCGCGGATGCGTGCGGTGGTGTTGCGTGACGGCCGGCTCGACGTCCGGGAGGTCGCCGACCCAGTGCCCGGTTCTGGGGAGGTGTTGCTGCGAACATTGAGCACCGCGATCTGCGCGTCGGACGTGCATTTCATGGATCACCCCGAGATGGGGATCAACGATCCGACCGGCCGTTCGCTCTATGACGCCGACCGCGACATCGTGCTCGGCCACGAATTCGTCGGCGAGGTCATCGGCTACGGGCCGGACTGCACCGAACAGTTTCCGGTCGGTACCCGCGTCACCTCCATCCCCATTCGGGTGGTCAACGGCGGCGCGGACGGCGTGCGGATCATCGGTCAACACCCGGAGGCGCAGGGCAGCTTCGGTGAATTGGTGGTTGTCGCAGAGACATTGGCCAAACCCGTCGTGGGCGACGTATCAAGTGATGCCGCGGCGCTGACC
>NZ_DATNJW010000387.1:0-20239 GCF_035603715.1 Mycobacterium sp.
GTACAAGAAGGAACGGCGCTTCGCCGTCGCATTCGTCGTGCCGGCCGCGTTGCTGTTCGTCACCGGCGCGGTGCTGGCGTACCTGGTGCTGGCCAAAGCGCTGCACTTTCTGCTGACGGTCGGCAGCGACGTGCAGGTGACCGCGCTGTCCGGCGACCGGTATTTCGGGTTCCTGATCAACCTGCTGCTGGTGTTCGGCGTCAGCTTCGAATTCCCGCTGCTGGTCGTGATGCTCAACTTCGTCGGCGTCCTGACCTACGCGCGACTGCGGTCGTGGCGGCGCGGCCTGATCTTTGCGATGTTTGTGTTCGCCGCTGTTTTCACGCCCGGTTCCGATCCGTTCTCGATGACGGCGCTGGGGCTGGCGCTGACGCTGCTGCTCGAGCTGGCCATCCAGATCGCCCGCGTGCACGACAAACGCAAAGCCAGACGGGAAGCGCTGACCGCCCTCGACGACGACGAAGCCTCGGTCATCGACCCGCCCTCTGCGGTCGGCGCGCCGTCGAGCATCGCCGGACCTCATGACGACATCACCTGACGCGCCCGCCGCGGGGGAATTAGCGCGGTTCACTGCGGAACTGGAGTTTGAGCTCGACGGCTTTCAGCGCCGGGCGTGTGCGGCGCTGGAGAGCGGCCACGGTGTTCTGGTGTGCGCACCGACCGGCGCCGGCAAGACCGTCGTCGGCGAATTCGCGGTGCACTTGGCGCTGGCGTCGGGCGGGAAATGTTTCTACACCACGCCGTTGAAGGCGCTGAGCAACCAGAAACACAACGATTTCGTAGCGCGTTACGGCAAGGATCAGATCGGTCTGCTCACCGGCGACATGTCAGTCAATGCTGACGCCCCGGTCGTGGTGATGACCACCGAGGTGCTGCGCAACATGCTGTACGCGGATTCGCCTGCGCTGCGTGGACTTTCGTATGTGGTAATGGACGAGGTGCATTTCCTGGCCGACCGGATGCGCGGTGCGGTGTGGGAGGAAGTCATCCTGCATCTGCCCGACGACGTGCGCTTGGTCAGCCTGTCGGCGACGGTGAGTAACGCCGAAGAATTCGGCGGCTGGATCCAGACCGTCCGCGGCGATACCTCGGTGGTGGTCGACGACCACCGGCCCGTTCCGCTGTGGCAGCACATGCTGGTCGGAAAGCGACTTTTCGATCTGTTCGATTACGCCGCGCACGAGCCGGGGGAGCGGCAACAGTCGATCGTCGACCCGAACCTGTTGCGCCACATCGCCCATCGCCGTGAGGCCGATCGGCTGACGGACTGGCATGCCCCGCGACGCCAAGGCGGTCGGGGAGGATCGGGACGCCCGGGCCGGTCGGGTTTCTACCGGCCGCCGCCGCGGCCTGAGGTGATCCGCATGCTGGATGCCGACGGCCTGCTGCCGGCGATCACCTTCGTGTTCTCCCGGGTCGGCTGCGACGCCGCGGTGGGCCAGTGCCTGCGCTCGTCACTGCGGCTGACCACCGAAGAGGACCGGGCCAAGATCGCCGAGGTGATCGACCACCGCTGCGGCGACCTCGACGACGCCGACCTCGATGTGCTCGGTTACTACGAGTGGCGCGAGGCGCTGCTGCGCGGCATCGCCGCCCACCACGCCGGGTTGCTGCCGGTGTTCCGGCACACCGTCGAGGAGTTGTTCACTGCCGGGCTGATCCGGGCCGTGTTCGCCACCGAGACACTGGCACTCGGCATCAACATGCCCGCCCGCACCGTGGTGCTCGAACGATTGGTGAAGTTCAACGGTGAGCAACATCTCCCGCTGACACCCGGGGAGTACACCCAGCTCACCGGGCGGGCCGGTCGGCGCGGCATCGACGTCGAGGGCCACGCCGTGGTGCTGTGGAATCCCGGCGAAGACACCAGCGAACCGGCCGAGGTCGCCGGCCTGGCCTCCACCCGCACCTTCCCGCTGCGCAGCTCGTTCGCCCCGTCGTACAACATGACGATCAACCTGGTGAACCGCGTGGGCCCAGAGCAGGCCCATCGACTGCTGGAGCAGTCGTTCGCGCAATACCAGGCCGACCGCTCGGTGGTGAGCCTGGTTCGCGGGGTGGAACGCGGCCAGCAGATGCTCGACGAGGCCGCCGCCGAGCTCGGTGGACACGATGCTCCGGTTCTCGAATATGCCCGGTTGCGCGAGCAGATCAGTCAGCAGGAGCGTGCTCAGGCCCGCGCGTCGCGTCTGCAACGTCGCCAGGCGGTCAACGACGCGCTGGCCGGGCTGCGGCGCGGCGACATCATCACGATCACCCACGGCCGACGCGGCGGACTTGCCGTCGTGTTGGAGGCGGCCCGCGACAGCACCGACCCGCGACCGTTGGTGTTGACCGAAAACCGTTGGGCCGGAAGGATTTCCTCATCGGACTATTCCGGCGAGTCGGCGCCGGTCGGGTCGATGACATTGCCCAAACGGGTCGAACACCGGCAACCCCGGGTCCGTCGCGACTTGGCGTCGGCGCTGCGTTCGGCGGCCGCCGGTTTGTCGACCACCGGCGAGCGTCGAGGCAAGCGCACCGAGAGCCGCGATGCCGACCCCGAGCTCGCGGCGCTACGGGAAAAGATGCGTCGTCACCCAGTGCACCGCGAAGCTGACCGGGAAACCCGGGTCCGGGTCGCCGAGCGCTACCTGCGGATGGAACGCGAGAACGCCGCGCTGCAGAAGAAGGTCGCCGCCGCCGCCACCTCGCTGGCCCGCACCTTCGACCGGATCGTGGGACTGCTCACCGAGCGCGGCTTCATCGAGCCCACCGACGGCGTTCCCACGGTGACCGACGACGGCCGGCTGCTGGCCCGGATCTACAGCGAGAGCGATCTTCTGGTCGCCGAATGTCTGCGCAGTGATGCATGGACGGGACTCAAGGATGCGGAGTTGGCTGCCGTGCTTTCGGCGGTGCTCTACGAAACGCGCGGCGGGGACGGCCCCGGGGCGCCGCGCAACGAGCAGGTGCCGACGGCGCAGTTACGGCAAGCGCTGACTCGCACGCGGCGGCTGTCCGCGGACCTGCGCGCCGACGAGCATCGCCATCGCATCACGCTGAGCCGCGAGCCCGACGACGGGTTCGTCGCCGCTATCTACCGCTGGGCCAGCAGTGGCGACCTCGTCACCGCGCTGGCGGCCTCCGATAACGAGGGCAACGGCTCGCCCCTGTCGCCGGGGGATTTCGTGCGCTGGTGCCGGCAGGTGCTTGACCTGCTGGACCAGGTCCGCAATGCCGCGCCGCAGCCGGAGCTGCGGGTCACCGCGAAACGCGCGATCGATGCGATTCGGCGCGGCGTCGTAGCAGTTGACGCCGGGTAGGCTGTGCCGAAGCTACGGTTGCACACGACGACCGGCGCGAGTACTGCACGCAGCACTGAGAGGACTGACACACGATGAGCGGACCGCAGGGACCCGACCCGACGCAGCCGTGGCAGCCGACGCAGGGGGAAGGTCAGCAAGCCGGCGAGGACCACACCCAGCACGCGTCACCGTGGCAGCAGTCCTCCGGCGACCAGGGCTGGCAGGCGGCCGGTGGAGAGCACCAGACCTGGCAGGCGCCCGCGTACACGCCCACTGAATACGGGCAGTACCAGCAGCCGCCCACGTCGTACTACCCACCTTCGCAGTCCTATCCGCAGGGCTACCCGCAGCAGGACCAGTACGGCGGCCAGACCGCGGCTTACCCGCAGCAGCCGGGTCAATACGGCCAGCCCCAGCCGGGCCAGTACGGTCAGCCTGCTCAATACGGTCAGCCGGGTCAGTACGGGCAACCCGGCCAGTACCCCCAACCGGGCCAGTACGGCCAGTACCCGGGTGCCTACGGCCAGCCGCCGGCCGGGCCGAAGCGCTCGAAGACGATGGTCGGCTCGGTGGTCGGTGTGATCGCCGCCGTCGCCGTCGCGGTGATCTTGGTGCTGGGCTTCTGGGCGCCGGGGTTCTTCGTGACCACCAAGCTCGACGTCAGCAAAGCCAATGCCGGCGTGCAACAGATCCTGAGCGACAGCACCAACGGCTACGGCGCGAAGAACGTGAAAGACGTCAAGTGCAACAACGGTCAGAACCCCACCGTCAAAAAGGGCGCCAGCTTCGACTGCGACGTCAGCATCGACGGCACCAAGCGTTCGGTGACGGCGACCTTCCAGGACAACAAGGGCACCTACGAGGTGGGCCGGCCCAAGTAACGCCGTCTCACGGCAGCGCGTCGAGCGCCTTCTGCAGCCGCCCGATCGATGACCCGACGCCCAGTTGGGTCGCGAGTTCGGCGACCCGCGCCGGGTCGGCCGCCACCAGCGGCAAGCCGTCGGTGACCGTCGAGAACACGACCGGCGCATCGGTGGCCACCCGCACGACCGGTCCGGCGACGTCGATGTAGTCGGTGGCCGCCCGCAGCTTGGCCCGAACGCCTTTGGCCAGTGACGATTTGGGGTCGTCGACGGCGGCCAGGATTGCTGCCAGTGAGCCGTGCTGCGCCAACAGGGTGGCCGCGGTCTTCTCGCCGACACCGGGTACGCCCGGCAACCCGTCGGACGGGTCGCCGCGCAGCAGCGCCAGCTCGGCGTAGCCTTCGCCGGCCCGATCGGCCGGCACGCCGTAGCGCTCGGCGACCTCGTCGGGCCCCATCAGGGTCGCGTTGGTCAGGCCGCGCCCAAGGTAGAGCACCCGTATCTCGACGGGCTCGTCGCGGACCACCTGCAGCAAGTCGCGGTCGCCGCTGACGACGACGACCGGGTCGCGGCGCTCCTGGGCGGCTAGTGTGCCGATCACGTCGTCGGCCTCGAACCCCTCGGCGCCGCCGGTACAGATGCCGAACGCGTCGAGGAGCTCGGCGATCATCTCGACCTGCGGCGACAAATCGTCGGGAACCTCCTCGACATCGGTCTGCCCGGCGGGGTTCTCCTCTTCGACCCGATGGGCCTTGTACGACGGGATGCGATCGACCCGGAATTGCGGACGCCAGTCCAGGTCCAGACAGACCACCAACCGGCCGGGCTGGTGTCGGGTGATCACCGTGGCCACCGAGTCCACGAAGCCGCGGACCGCGTTGACCGGCCGGCCGTCGGGCGACGTGATCGAGGCGGGGACGCCGAAGAAGGATCGAAACCACATGCTGGCGCCGTCGAGCAGCAGCAGCGGGGCGGACATGCCCGTCATCCTGCCAGCCGCACAGTTAGCCTGACTGTCATGGGTTCTGACCGCTTCGACGCAGAGGTTTATCGCCGCCGGGTGGCGGCAGCGACCGCCGCCACCGCTACGGCGGGTCTGGCCGGTCTGGTGATCACCCCGGGTTACGACCTGCGGTATCTGATCGGCTCGCGCGCGCAGACTTTCGAGCGCCTCACCGCGCTGGTGCTACCGGTCTCCGGTGACCCGGCCATCGTGGTGCCACGGCTGGAGTTGGCGTCGCTGAAGCAGTCCGCGGTGACCGATCTCGGCCTGCTAGTGCGGGATTGGGTCGACGGCGACGACCCCTACCAGCTGGTCGGCACCGCGCTGGGTGGCGCTCCGGCGGCCACCGCGGTCACCGATTCGATGCCCGCGCTGCACCTGTTGCCGCTGGCCGACGTCCTTGGCGTGCTGCCGGTGTTGGCCACCGATGTGTTGCGGGAACTGCGGATGGTCAAGGACGCTGCCGAGGTCGACGCGCTGCGCAAGGCGGGCGCGGCGATCGACCGGGTGCATGCCCGGGTGCCGGAATTCCTGGTGCCCGGCCGGACCGAGGCCGACGTGGCCGCTGATATCGCCGAAGCGATTGTCGCCGAGGGGCATTCAGAGGTCGCGTTCGTCATCGTCGGCTCCGGTCCGCATGGCGCGGACCCGCACCACGAATACTCGGATCGCGAAATTCGGGCCGGCGACATCGTCGTCGTCGATATCGGCGGCGCCTACGAGCCCGGCTACAACTCCGACTCGACCCGCACCTACAGCATCGGTGAGCCCAGTCCTGAAGTTGCACAACAGTATTCAGTGCTGCAGCAAGCGCAACGCGCGGCGGTCGAGGCTGTGCGCCCCGGCGTGACCGCCGAGCAGATCGATGCCGCCGCCCGCGACGTGCTGGCCGAAGCCGGGCTCGCCGATTACTTCGTGCACCGCACCGGCCATGGCATCGGACTGTCGGTGCACGAGGAGCCCTACATCGTCGCCGGTAACGATCTGCCGCTGCGGGCGGGCATGGCGTTCTCCGTGGAACCGGGGATCTACTTCCCGGGTCAGTGGGGCGCCCGAATCGAGGACATCGTGGTGGTGGCCGAGGACGGCCCCCAGCCGGTCAACCACCGTCCGCACGAACTCATCGTGGTGCCCGTTTAGGTCTCGTCAAGGCGGGCGCTGAACCCTGCCGGAGTATTAGGCTCGTGCGATGACCGATCACGACCGCGCCGCTGCCCGCCGAGAGATCACCAATGCGCTGATGAACGCGCTGGAACGCCGTCATGAAGTGCTCGACCTGATCGTCAAGGCCGACGATCGGCCGTCGGCGGTCGACGGCATCGTCGATCTGCTGGACACCTCGCGGTTGGGAGCCGAAGCGGTGATCGGCATGTCGTTCGATCAGCTGACCAAAGATTCGCGCAAAAAGATCGTCGCCGAGCTCGAGGATCTGAACAACATCTTGAGCTTCACCTTCAAAGACCGGCCGGCCAGCGCGGGTGAAACCTTGGCGCTTCGCGCGTTTTCCGGCAGCTCCGATCGCGATATCTTCGCCGCCCGCACCGACGAGGTCGGCGCCAAGGGTGACGGCTCCGGCGCCCCGGCCGGTGGCCTGGACGACGAAATCCGTTCGGCGCAGGATCGATTCGACGCCGAAGAGGCCGCTTGGTTCGTCGCGGTCGATGGTGACGAGAAGGTCGGCATGGTGTTCGGCGAGCTCGAGGGGCACGAAGTGCACGTCCGCATCTGGATTCACCCGGACTACCGGCATCGGGGCTACGGCACGGCAGCGCTGGCCAAATCCCGACCGGAGATGGCGGCGTATTTCCCGGCGGTGCCGTTGGTGATTCGCGCGCCCGGCGCGACGCTGGTCTAGCGGGTTAGTCGGCTTTGCGGGCCAACAGGTCCGAGGACCCCAGGACCCGCTCGACATGCACCTCGATGACAACCCGTCGTGGGTTCTCTCGCGGCGTGCGGTAACGCTGGGCGTAGCGCAGCTCCGCGTCACGCACCGCGTCGGACTCACTGTTGACGCTGGCCTGACCTTCCAGTGATAACCAGCGGGCGCCGTCGACCTGACTGAGCACGGCGACCCCACCGCGCTCGGCGTTGACCGCCTTTTGCGAGCCACCGGTCGTGATTACCCGGGCGATGTGGGTCTTGGGGTCGAAGGTAAAGCCCACCGCCACCACATGGGGCGAATTGTCGGTGCGCAGCGTGGTCAGCATCGCGAGATGGCGCTCGGTCAGAAACGCCAGCGCGTCGTTGGTCAGCCGGGCCGTGGAGTTCGCCATTACCGCTCACGCTAGCGCAGGTGATAATCGCAGCCGTGGATGACACGGGCGCGCATACGGTGCTGATTCTCGGCGGCCGCAGCGAAATCGGCGCCGAACTCGCGGTACGACTCGCTCCCGGTGCGTCCGTCGTGCTGGCGGCGCGCAACGCCGACCGGCTCGGCGAACAGACCGCGGCGATACTCGCCGCCGGTGCTGCGGCGGTGTCCACCCGCGAATTCGACGCTGACGACGTCGAATCGCACGGCCGCTTGGTGGCGTCGATCATTGCCGAACACGGCCCGATCGACACCGCGGTGCTGGCCTTCGGAATCCTCGGCGACCAGGGCCGCGCCGAGGTCGACGCCGCGCACGCGGTGGCCGTCGTGCACACCGACTACGTCGCGCAGGTCAGCCTGCTCACTCATCTGGCCGCCGCGATGCGGCAGGCGGACCGGGGAACGTTGGTGGTGTTCTCCTCGATCGCCGGTGCGCGCGTGCGCCGGGCCAATTATGTGTATGGCTCGGCGAAAGCGGGCCTGGACGGGTTTGCCAGCGGGCTGGCGGACGCGCTGCACGGCACCGGCGTGCGGCTGCTGATCGTGCGGCCCGGTTTCGTCATCGGCCGGATGACGGAGGGTATGACACCGGCGCCGCTGTCCAGCACGCCCGCGCAGGTGGGCGCGGCGACCGCGCGTGCGCTGGCCAAGGGCCGCCGGATGGTGTGGATTCCGTGGGCGTTGGGGCCCGCGGCGGCGGTGATGCGGCTACTTCCGCAATTCATCTGGCGCCGGATGCCGCGCTGAATTACGAAGAGCCACTGCGCCCGCGCTGGCGATGCCACGATAGACCCGTGAGCGAGTGCGCAGCGTGCGGCACTGCGATGCGGGTCAACGCCAAGTTCTGCGACGAGTGCGGATCACCACTGGCGGCATCGGCTACGGCCGCAGAATACAAACAGGCAACTGTGCTGTTTGCCGACGTCGTGCATTCGATGGATATCGCCGCCGCGGTCGGTGCGGAGCGGTTGCGGGAGATCATGGCGCAGCTGGTCGATCGCGCGTCGGTTGTGGTCAAGCGTTATGGCGGGACCGTCGATAAGTTCACCGGCGATGGCGTCATGGCGCTGTTTGGCGCACCAGTAGCTCTGGAGGACCATGCTTTCCGCGCATGCCTGGCGGCGCTCGGTATTCAGGAGGAAGCCAAGCGCCTCGCGGTCGAAGTCGACAGTCGGGACGCTGTCAAGCTGCAGCTGCGGATCGGGTTGAACTCGGGCGAAGTGATCGCCGGCGAGATCGGTTCCGGCGCACTCGGCTACACCGCGGTGGGAACTCACGTCGGCATGGCGCAGCGCATGGAGTCGGTGGCGGCGCCGGGCGGTGTGATGCTGAGCGAGTCCACCGCACGGCTTCTCGGGGCCAGGGCAGTACTCGGCGAACCTGAGCTGGTGCAGATCAAGGGTGCCGCCAACCCGGTGCCGGCTCGCAGTCTGGTGGCGTTGGCCTCAGTACCGGAGCGGATCGGTCCGCATGCGTTGACTTTGGTCGGCCGCGGTTGGGAACTGGAAGCGCTGAAGGCGATGCTGGATCGGTCGATCGGTGGACATGGCTGCGTGGCAGGTGTCGTCGGCCCGCCGGGTATTGGCAAGAGCCGCATCGTGGCCGAAACGGTCTCTATTGCGGACAGTGTTGGCGTAGAAGTCTTTTCGACTTATTGCGAGTCGCATACCAGCGAAATCGCCTTCCACGCCGTGACGAGGCTCTTGCGGGCGATCCTGGGAATAGTCGATGTCGACGATGAGGACGCGCGGACGCGGGTGCGGATCCAATTGCCGAATGCGGATGCTGCGGATCTTGTGCTTCTCGACGACTTGCTCGGCATCCACGATCCCGCGGCAGACGTGCCGAATATCGCGCCTGATGCTCGGCGGCGACGGTTGACCGCGCTGATGAACACGGCCGCGCTGGCCCGGTCGACGCCGCGGGTGTATGTCATCGAGGATGCGCACTGGATCGACCCGGCCAGCGAGTCGATGCTGGCTGATTTCCTAGTGGTGGTGCCCCAGACGCGCTCACTGGTGCTGGCCACCTACCGCCCCGAATACCGCGGTGCGCTCAGCCAAGCGCCGGGCGCACAGACGATCGCGCTTGCACCGCTGGATCATTCACAGGCCGCTACGTTGATCGGCGAATTGCTCGGATCGCACCCTTCGGTTGCCGGACTCGCTGACCAAATCAGCGAAAGAGCTTCCGGCAACCCGTTTTTCGCGGAGCAGATCGTCCATGATCTCGCCGACCGTGGCGTGCTCTCCGGCGACCGGGGCGCATACGTGTGCCCGAACGAGGTCGCCGAACTGCAGGTGCCGGCGAGCGTGCAGGCAGCGATCGCTGCGCGTATCGACCGGCTCGACCCCTTCGCCAAACGCATGGTGAACGCGGCCTCGGTGATCGGGCTGAGATTCGAAGACGAACTGCTCGGCCGCCTCGTCGACAACACGGACATGACGACCCTCATCGAGGCCGAACTCATCGATCAGGTGACGTTCACGCCGCGCGCCGGATATGCCTTCCGGCATCCGCTGATTCGCACGGTGGCATACGAATCACAGCTCAGATCGGACCGCGCCGACCTGCACCGGCGGCTGGCGGCGATCATTGAGCAGAATGACGAAAATGGGCCCCTGATCGCCGAGCATCTGGAGTCCGCCGGTGATCTGCATGAAGCGTTCGGATGGCACATGCGTGCGGGCACGTGGTCGCGGGCGTACCGCGATATCGGCTTGGCCTGGATCAGCTGGCAGCGAGCACGACAGATTGCCGACCGGCTGCCCGCAGATGATCCCGACCGCACCGCAATGCGCATCGCGCCACGGACGCGGCTGTGTGCAACGGCCTGGCGCGCCGGGGGCAACGTCGCCGACACCGGGTTCGACGAGCTCCGCCAGATGGCGACCGCGGCCGGTGACAAAGTGTCACTCGCCACCGGGATGGCCGGACAAATCAACGCTCTTGCTGACAACGAGCGCTATCGCGAGGCGTCCCAATTGGCTGTCGAACTGGAACCGTTGTTGGAGTCAATCGGTGACCCAACATTGACCGTCGGGCTGCTGTGGACGGTTTTAAGTGCAAAATTCAGCCTAGGAGAGATCAACGAGGGCCTGCGGCTGGCACAGCGCCTGGTTGATCTGGCCGGTGATGACCCCCATATGGGCGACCTCATCATCGAAACGCCGCTGGTATTGACGCTGATGGCCCGGGCCGCCGGGCACGCGACTTTGGGTCAGGCTGGCTGGAAGCGCGAGATCGAGCGGTCGGCGGCGATGTGCCGCGAGATCAACCCCGGCGGGCGTGCCGTCATCGAGTTCCTCTACATGTACATGTTGGGGATACTGAATGGGCTGCTGCGATTCGACAACTCGATGCTAGAGGCAACCGCAGAAACGCTGAGACAAGCCGAACAGCGCGGCGACGATTACGCGCTGACGGCTGCTCGACTGCTACACGGCCTCGTCTTGGCTCAATCTGAGGGTCCGCAGCGCAGCGATGGGTTCCGGCAGCTCGCTGTGGCCCGTGATGCGTTGTTGGAGAAGCGGTTCCTACTGTGCCGGTTGCCGCTGATCGATTTGGAAATGGCAAAGGAAAAAGCACGCAGTGGCGATCCCGATAGCGGTATCGAGATCCTTCGGATCGTCGTAGACCACGAATTCGCAATCGGCGACATCATTCATCTCGGAGGCGTCGTCACGGCCCTGGTCGAAACCCTGCTGGAGCGTGGCACCAACGCCGACAAGGCCGAAGCGCAAGCCGCTATCGAACAGCTCGCAGCCGTGCCCGTCGAGACCGGATTCGTGCTGTACGACGTAGCGTTGCTGCGGCTGCGGGCGCTGCTGGCGCGGGCCCGAGGAGACGACGCGGCCTACCGCGATTTCGCCGATCGCTACAGCGCCATGGCCACATCGCTGGACTTCGAGGGGCACGTGGCGATGGCGTCGACGATGAAAGAGGCTTTCTAAGGTTTTCAGTCAGCGCTCAAAAGGGTGGTGGTGCGTAGTCGCCGGGCGGTTCGCGGCCGGCTATGGCCGCTCGCCGCGCTTGGCGCAGTAATCGGTTTTGTCGACGTTCGTCGGTGACGTAACGGGCGTGGTTCTGGGCGCGCGTGGGGCGCCGTTTAGGCATCATCGCGGTGTGGTCGCTGTGGTGCGCTGGTGCGGTATGGGGTCGAGTGTCCCAGTGGGCGTGCCAAATTGGGGGAACAGCAAGGCGCTGCCCTGGGTAGTGACGTCAGGTATGGCCGGATGGCGCAGTCCGGATCAGCGTGCCGTCGGGGAGCTGCTGATCGCGCCAGCCCCAAAACGTCTTGATCAGATGATGGTTGCGACTGGCCGAAGTACGCTTTAAAAGGCATGTTGTCGAGAATCTGACCAGGCCGCGTGCCAACTACGACTCAAGTTTTTTTAAGTGAATCCCCCTCTTGCCCAATGGGTTTGGCAAATTATCCATAATGAATAATTTGCACGGGCAGTTGCTTGGTGCCCTCACAAGGTGTTAGAAGGATCCGTCGTCCTCCCATCCCGGCCCGCCGTGGTCCGCTGAGCGGACCGCATTGTTGCGAGGCGAAATCCCAAAAAGATGTAATCGGCAGCCGGGAGCCAATTAAGGGAGGTCAAGATGGCAGTTGAGCTGCAAGATGAGTGGCGGTACTGCAATAAGTGTTGCGGTCTTTGGTACGCCGGGAATGCAGTACGAGGCAGATTTGGGGTGTGCCCCGCTGGCGGTGGGCACTCAGGGGAAGGTCTAAGCGGAAACTACTCCCTTCAGGGCGATTCGTCTGATATGGCCTGAGCCTCATCGTGTTATCCGATTCGGGCAGTCGCCCACCACCCAACTACGTGCCAGTAGCGCGGTCGGCGTCCAACCGGGCGACCGATCCGGGCGACGGCACAAGTCTATCGAATATACGTTCGGTGGACTTGGGGCCTCCGACAAGAAGCCCTGGTTAGACTGGCCCGGTGGCCCCGACCTTTGCAGACGTCGCCAAAGCGCAGTACGTCCTACTCACCACCTTCACCAAAGACGGGCGGCCCAAGCCCACCCCAATCTGGGCGGCCAACGACGGTGATCGCCTGCTGATGATCACCCAGGGAAAGTCGTGGAAGGTCAAGCGGATTCGCAATACGCCGCGCGTCACGCTGGCGATATGCGACATGCAGGGACACCCGAAAAGCGCGGCCATCGACGCGACCGCGGCCATCCTGGACGCGTCGCAGACCGGTCTCGTCTACGACGCGATCGGGCGCGAGTACGGCATCGTGGGCAAGGTGTTCAACCTGTTCAGCAAGCTGCGTGGCGGGATGAAGAACAACGTCGGCCTTGAGGTACGCCCAGCCTGAATCAGCTGTGCAGGTGTTCGCCGAAGAACGCGAAGACGCGCGTCCACGCATCCTCGGTGGCTTCCTGGTTGTAGCCGAATCCGGCGATGCGCAGCAGCGGTTGGGCGGGAAGTTTGTTGGCGAAGCTGTGCCCGACGTTCGGATAGGACTTGATGTCGTTGGTAATGCCTTTGTCGTCGAGGACCCGCTGAAGCTTCTCCGGCGCCCCTCTGCCGGTCAGGTCCCGGCCGCCGAAGCTGGCGACGATCGGGCATGCCCCGTCCAGCGTTTCGCTGAGCTCGCGGGGGAGCGGCACGCCGTAAAACGGCGCAGAAGCATCAAAACCCTTGGGCGACATGACAAGTGCGAACTGTCCGCCCATGCAGAACCCGGCGATGCCGATCCGCCCGGTGCAGTCCGGCAGTGCTTTGAGGTGATCGCGGGCGGCCAGCAAGTCGTCGAGCGCCTGCCCCTGCTTGGTGAGGAGCTGGCGCATCACCTTGGTGACACACCGCGCGAAGCCGCCTCGGGCGTACAGGTTAGGGGTCAGCGCGACATATCCCCCCGCTGCGACCTGGCGGTTGATCGATTCTTTGTCCGGCCCGTAGCCGATCGCGTCATGAATGATCACCACGCCGGGCCACGGACCTTGGCCTTGGGGTAGGTCGAGAAGCGCGTCGATTTGGCCGGTCGGGGTGTCGATCTCGATTGTCGTCACGAGGCCATCTAACCGTGCGACGACGGTCCGCGGAACTCAGGTGACCGTCCGCGACGTTGCCATCTCATGGTGTCGAGACTGTTTCTGGTCTACGTGATCGCCGAGCTCGCCGTGGTGGTGGCGCTGGCGTCGACGATCGGGCTCGGGTGGACTCTGTTGCTGCTGTTGGCCGCGTTCGCTGCGGGGCTGGCGCTGGCCGGTTCGCAACTCAAAGTCCAGCTCGCGCGGCTGCGCTCCGGGTTGAGCGCCGACCAGCCGCGACTGGCCGCCGACACCACGGCGGTCGCAGTGGGAACGCTCCTGATGGTGGTGCCGGGTCTGGTGACCAGCGCCGCGGGCCTGCTGCTGTTGTTGCCGCCGACTCGCGCTGTGGCACGCCCCGCGCTGACGGCGATGGCCGTCCGCGGCATGGGTCGGCGGTTCCCGCTGATCACTGTCGCGACCGTCGGGGCCGACCGATTCGACCGCCGACCGCGGCCCGACTACATCGACGGCGAGGTCTTAGATGTCGAAGACGTCACCGAGTTTGTAAACCCGCCGGCTCTGCCGCCGCGGCCTGAGTAATCCCTCCACCGACCCCGTAGGTTTTGCGGCGTGACTAAGGTCTCGACCACTCTGCTGGTCAACGGCCGGGTGCACAGCCCGACCCATCCCGACGCCTCCGCGATGGCGGTGCGCGACGGTGCCGTGGTGTGGCTGGGCAGCGACGACGTTGCTCGACAAGAGTTCGCCGGCGCGGACGTCATCGATCTCGAAGGTGGCTTCGTCGCGCCGGCTTTCGTGGACAGCCACATCCACATCACCGCCACCGGGCTGACGCTCACCGGTCTGGACCTGCGGGCATCGACATCGCGATCGCACTGCCTGCAACTGATCGCCGACTACGCTGCGGCGCACCCCGGCCAGCCGTTGTGGGGTCACGGATGGGACGAGTCGTCGTGGCCGCAGGCCGCGGCGCCAACCACCGCAGAACTCGATGCGGTGCTCGGCGATCGGCCGGCCTACCTGGCGCGCGTCGACGTCCACTCGGCGCAGGCGTCGAGCGGTCTGCGGCGGCGCGTCGAAGGGCTGGCGTCGGCGTCCGGTTTCGACGAACAGCGACCGCTGGTCGGCGACGCCCACCATGCGGTCCGCTCCGCCGCGCGTGGTCTGCTGACTAGTGGTCAGCGAGCCGACGCGCGGCTGGCCGCGCTGGACGCCCTTGCCGCGCAAGGGATCGTCGCCGCGCACGAATGCGCCGGCCCGCAGATCGGCGGGCTGGAGGACTGGCTCGAACTGCGGGCGCTGCGCGCCCACGGCGTCGAGGTGATCGGTTACTGGGGTGAGGCGGTCACCAGCCCGGCTCAGGCGCGGGCGGTGCTCGACGACACCGGCGCGGCCGGGCTGGCCGGCGATCTGTTCGTGGACGGCGCCCTGGGGTCGCGGACGGCCTGGCTGCATGAGCCATACGACGATGCCGACGGCGAATGTGGCGCCCGCTACGTGGATGCCGAGACCGTCGCCGCGCACTTGCGAGCGTGCACCGAGGCCGGCGTGACGGCCGGATTCCACGTCATCGGCGATGCCGCGGTGTCCGCCGTCGTCGCGGCTCTGGAACAGATCGTCGACGACCTCGGCGTGCCCGCGGTGGCACGCTGTGGCCACCGGTTGGAGCACCTGGAGATGGTGACCGCCGACCAGGCGGCCAAGCTCGGCGCGTGGGGGGTAATGGCCAGCATGCAACCCAATTTCGACGCGCTGTGGGGCGGTCACGCCGGCATGTATGCCCGTCGTCTCGGGATCGATCGAGCGCGGCGTCTGAACCCGTTTGCGCTGCTAGCATCCCAAGGCGTGGCCCTCGCGTTCGGATCCGACGCCCCGGTGACTGGCCTCGACCCTTGGGCGACGGTCCGCGCGGCCGTCAACCACCAGACGCCGGATAGCTCGATCTCCGCACGCGCGGCATTCGCCGCCGCTACCCGCGGTGGCTGGCGAGCCGGCGGTGCCCGTGACGAGCTGATCGGCAGCCTGGTGCCGGGCGCGCCCGCTTCCTACGCCGTGTGGGACGTCGACGCGCTCGACGTAAGTGTGCCGAGTGACGCCGTGCGGCGGTGGTCCACCGATCCGCGGTCGCGGGTGCCGGTGCTGCCGCGGCTCGGCCCGAACGACTCGTTGCCGCGATGTCGGCAGACCGTGCACCGAGGCGCAGTGATTCATGGTTAGAGGTCGCGGCCGGTTCGATCGCCGAGTTCGGCCCGCTGAAGACACCGACGTCTTCCCGGCCGTCAAAGACGACGACTACACCGGTCAAATTCCCGTCCCCGCCGCGGCGGCAGATGCCGAGGTCACCGGGGTGATCCCGGCGATCCGCGACGTCGAGGACGACGGCGATGACGCCGACGTCGCCGATCTCGAGTCGCAGGACGCCGAGCCGTCTGTCGTCGGCAATGACCGGCTTGCGGAGTTGCGTGGTCAGGCTGTCCGTGTCGGCAAGTACGTGTGGCAACGCTTGGTGTACCTGAGCGCAGTTCTGATGGCCTGGCTGGTCCGTGAAACGCGGATTCGAGTGCCACAAGCAGGCAGATGGCTACGGCCGCGGTTGACCCGGCTGGGTGCCGCGATTCTTGCCGGCTTGCTGCTCTGCGCGAGCTATCCGCGGTTCAACTGGTGGTGGGCCGCCGTCATCGCGTTCGCGGTGCTGGCCTGGGTGCTGACCCGCCCGGCCACCACACCGGTCGGCGGGTTCGGTTACGGCTTCCTGTTCGGCTTGGCGTTCTACCTGCCGCTGATCCGGTGGATCAGCATCCTCGTCGGCGCCATGCCGCTGGTGGCGCTGGTGCTGCTGTGCGCGGTGTTCCCGGGGATCTTCGGTCTGGGGGCTGTCGTGGTGCGGCGGCTGCCCGGATGGCCGATCTGGTTCGCGGTGCTGTGGGCGGCGCAGGAGTGGTTGAAGTCGACCATTCCGTTCGGCGGCTTCCCGTGGGGCGTGGTGGCCGCCGGTCAGACGTCCGGCCCGTTCTTGCCGCTGGTCCGGCTGGGCGGTGTGCCGCTGCTCTCGTTGGCAATCGTGCTGACCGGTTGCAGCGCCGCCGCTTTCGCGATGGGGGCGGTGTCGTGGTGGTTGGCATCCCGTCGGCACGCCGGAGCGAACGACGAGGCAGCCGACGCACCGCCCGCGGTCGTGTTGCCGGCGTTCTGCATCTGCCTGGTGTTCTTCGTCGCGGCTGCCGTTTGGCCGCAGGTGCGCCACTCCGGCACCGGATCCGGCAACGAACCCGTCGTGACGGCTGCTGTGGTGCAGGGCAATGTGCCTCGGCTGGGCCTGGAGTTCAACGCTCAGCGTCTTGCGGTGCTGGGCAACGACGTCCGCGAGACGCGCAAGCTGGCCGACGACGTGCGCGCAGGTCGCGCACCGCAACCCGACTTCGTCGTCTGGCCCGAGGACGCGTCGGAGATCGACCCGCTGCTCGATCCGGAAGCAGCGCAGGAGATTTCGGTGGCAGTCGAGGCGATCAAGGCGCCGATCCTGGTCGGCACGGTGCTCGACATCGCCGGCCGGCCCGGTGACGCACCGGCCGAAACCAACACCGTCATCGTGTGGAGCCCCAATGGCGGACCCGGAGAGCGTCACGACAAGCGCATCGTGCAGCCATTCGGCGAATACCTGCCCTGGCGCGGGTTCTTCCGGCATCTGACCAACCTCGCCGACTTGGCCGGCTACATCGTCCCCGGTAAAGGCTCCGGGGTGGTGCACGCCGCCGGGACCCCGATCGGGATTGCGACCTGCTGGGAAGTCATTTTCGATCGAGCCCTGCAGCACTCGGTCCGCAATGGCGCTCAACTGCTCGCGGTGCCCGCCAACAACGCCAACTTCAACCAGACGATGAGCGAGCAGCAGTTGGCGTTTTCCAAGCTGCGTGCGGTGGAGCTGGATCGCTACACCCTGGTGTCCAGCAACGTCGGGATCTCGGCACTGGTCACCCCCGACGGCCGCGAGTTGCAGCGGACACGGTTCTTCACGCCCGGCTACCTGGACAGCCAGGTCCGGCTCAAGACCACGCTGACGCCGGCCGCTCGGTGGGGCCCGATCGTGCAGGGGAGTCTGGTCGTCGCCGCGCTGGCGATTCTGTTTGCTGCGATGCTGCACAATGGATGGTTCGCGGATCTGAACCGGCGCCTGTCAGCGCTGGGGAAGCGCTTCGGCCCCGGGTCGGAGAAATCCGACGACGACCCGCCCGACGACGACGTGGTAGCCGACGGCGACGACGTGTCAGCCGACGCCGAACTCGACGAGGACGGCCGAGATCCAGCCCGGCAAGGGCCAGACAAAGGAGATATATGACCACCGGCGATCCGGTGTCGCGGGTTGCGGGCGATCGTCCCAGCCTGCGCACCCTGGTGATCATCCCCACCTACAACGAGCGGGAGAACCTTCCGCTCATTCTGCAGCGACTGCACATGGCACTGCCCGACGTGCACGTGCTGGTCGTCGACGACAACAGCCCGGACGGCACGGGACAGCTGGCCGAGGAGCACGCGTCGGCGAATCCCGACCGGATCCACGTCATGCACCGCACCGTCAAGGACGGTTTGGGCGCGGCCTACCTGGCCGGATTCGCCTGGGGGCTGAGCCGGCAATACACCACGCTCGTCGAGATGGACGCCGACGGCAGTCACGCGCCCGAGCAGCTGCACTTACTGCTCGAGGCCGTCGACGCCGGCGCCGACCTGGTCATCGGCTCGCGCTACGTCGAGGGCGGCAACGTGCAGAACTGGCCGTGGCGGCGCTGGGCGCTGTCCTGGACGGCCAACACCTACGCGCGGCTGGCCCTGGGCATCGGCATCCACGACATCACCGCCGGTTACCGGGCCTACCGTCGCGATGTTCTGCAGAAAATCGACCTCGACCACGTCGATTCGAAGGGCTACTGCTTCCAGATCGACCTGACCTGGCGCGCCATCACCAACGGGTTCGTCGTCGCAGAGGTCCCGATCACGTTCACCGAGCGTGAGCTCGGCGTATCCAAAATGAGCGGATCCAATATCCGCGAGGCAGTGGTGAAAGTCGCGCAGTGGGGCATCGACGGACGTCTACACCGCAGGCGTCAGGCACCCATCAACCGCTGAACGAGCTCCGGGACCGTGAATCAGTTGCCGCGACGGCGCGTTCTGATCAAGTCGAGACGCTCTTTGAGCAGTTCCTCGAGCTCGTCGACCGAGCGTCGCTCCAGCAGCATGTCCCAGTGGGTGCGGGGCGGCTTCACCTTTTTCGGCTCAGGGAGGTCACCTTCGATCAAGGTGCCTTCCATCCCGTTGCGGCACAACCAGGTGCCCGGGATCTCGGCATCGTCGGCGAACGGAACGTCGAACTCTTCGCCGTTTTCGGTGCGGTAACGCGCAACCTGGCGCGGAGCCAAGTCGTGATTGCGGTCGGTCTCGTAGCTTACGGCTCCAAGGCGACTGCCTCTCAGGACGCGATCAGCCATTGGTCAGCTCTCCTCTTAAAGTCTTCTTAGCACCTAGCGCCCTAAACAACGTCGCAGCGGGCGGCTTGGTTCCCAAGGTCGTCGCCGGTACGCGTGCGACCCAACCGTCCATGATACCGGGATTCGGACGGCACCCCGACTAAAGTCGGCCCCGTGACACGCCGCGTCCGCCCGCAGCCATGCCGTTGGTGTGGCCGCGACGTCGCCGACAGCGGGATGGGGCGTCGCCGCCAGTACTGCAGGCAGTCGTGCCGGCAACGCGCCTACGAGCAGCGAGCCTCCATTAACGGTGTCAAGGGTGCGTCGTTGCCCGCTGATGCGGTGGTGCTGTCTGCGGAGGAGGCCGCTGACCTCTCCGACCGCGTCTACCAGGTGCGATGCGCAGCGGAAGACGTCGCTACCGCACTAGACGAAGGTGCGGGGGCGCCGGAACTGCGGGAGCTGTGCGCGACCCTGATGCGCGCCGCCGAGGCCGCCGACGGATGGCGCTGACCGGGCTTTAGCCTCGGCTGACTGGTGGCGGGTACAGTCTCGCCATGGATCGCTGGGCAACGCCGGAATCAGTTGCGGAGCCAGGCCAGGGATGGGGTGGGCGAGTCGGCGCCCGCCGACGATGTTTGCCGGTCGAAGAGCAGGTTCGACGTCAGCCGCACGGCGAGTGACTCTGCTCCTCATCCAGGGCCGCATTCCGGATTGAGCGACGACCGACGTTAGGCGAGGGGTAACGACATGGCTGACCAACTTCAGCATGCAACCGAGGCGTTGCGGAAAGCTCTGGTCCAGGTCGAGCGCCTGAAGAGCAAGAACCGGGCGCTGCTCGAACGCTCCGGCGAGCCGATCGCGATCGTCGGTATGTCGTGCCGATTCCCGGGCGGGGTCGACTCACCGGACAGTCTGTGGGACATGGTCGCCGACGAGCGCGATGTGATGTCGGAGTTCCCGTCCGACCGCGGCTGGGATCTGGCCGGGCTGTTCGACGACGACCCTGATGCACCGCACAAGTGCTACGCGCGCGCCGGCGGATTCGTCGACGATGTGGCGGGTTTCGATGCGGGATTTTTCGGCGTGGCACCGAGTGAGGCACTGGCCACCGATCCGCAGCATCGCATGTTGCTGGAGCTGTCGTGGGAAGCGCTGGAGCGGGCCGGTATCGACCCGACCACGTTGCGGGGCAGCGCCACCGGAGTGTTCGCCGGAATCATTGCGCAGGGCTACGGCATGCTCGCCGAAGAGATCGAGGGCTACCGGCTGACCGGTATGACGTCCAGCGTCGCGACCGGCCG
>NZ_DATNJW010000388.1:0-6024 GCF_035603715.1 Mycobacterium sp.
ACCTGAGGGGGAAGCGGGTGGCGGGCCGAGTAGTTGAGCGGCGTACAAGGACTTCGCTCATTCACGGACGCACTCGAAGGCGCGTTCGACGCTGCTTGACTGTTGGGGGAAATGATCCTGTTCACAGGGGTGCTCCAGTAATCGCGCGGAAGCCAGATTCCTCATTGAAACGAGGGAGGTTTTCCTATCCGCGAGGCAAGCACCGCCGCAACTAGTGCGGCGCGGGACGCATGGAATCGATGAAATACGTTTCCTGCCCGGTCGGGTAACCGCCGCCGTCGGTGGAGATATGGACATGGTCGTAGTGGTTGGCGGTTTCGTTCCCCAGGTTTGCCGTCCAGCTCGGCTTGCCGATCCCCGGGTAGATCTTCTGCCGCCAGATCACGTGGTCGACACCCCACCGTTTGGCGTTGGCCAGGGCATAACCGGCGATCTGATCGCCGAGTTCGATGCCGTCAGGTGAGTTGTGGTTCGGGATCATCACGTCGATCGCCAACCCGTTGGGGTGCCACCTCAAGGCGTCTTGGCGATACCCGCCGATGGTCGTGATCTGCGGAAACAGCAGGCTGATGGCGCGAGCCGCCCAGATCGTCTTGACCTGAAGGCCGTTCTCGGGCGCGACGCCGGCGGGCAACGCGAAGGTGAAACTCTGAGCCGTGGTCGGGGCGTCGGCCGTCAACGACTTCAATTCAGCGGGACTGGCTACCCGCAGCTGTGGTGCCGGCGATGGCGGCGGTGCCGGTGGCGCGGGCTGCTGGAGTGCGACCGGGCTGGCGCTGGGCGCTGCTGCCGTCGGTTTTCGGTCGCAACACGGAGCCTCGGTGCTTTGGGCGTACAACATCGCGGCAGAAACGACGAGGGTCGCCCCGAACGCCAGCCAGCGGCCCCGCCCGTTGGTTGCCCGGCTACTGCTCACGAGCAGCACTTTAACGCCTGGTCAGACGTTGTGTGGCAACTTCGGCCAGGTCGGGTCGGAGCTCTTAGATCAGTAGATGACCGGCGAGAAGGCCGCTGAGTTGCCCGTACCCTGGCAACTCACGTCGACGGCGTAGTGTCCGCCCAGTTGCTGCCAGATGATCGTGATCGGTGGCGAAGGATTCGGCCCGTGAAGCGTCGTCTGCCGGTTGAAGGGCAGCGCGGGCGTGCCCTGAACTCCCACCGCATGGTATTGGCAGACTTCGATTGCGCCGGGTGGGTTTCGCAAGTCGGTGATCGTCGCGAAGATGGCCCCGCCGCCCTCGCCATAGTTGACCTGCATGCTGTTGTCACTGTTGTAGAAGTACGCCGGCTCGATTGCCTGCGCCGTTGCGGCGCTGGCGGCCAGCGCGGTCACCGCCGCCGCGCATATCGCCGAAGCTTTCGGGATGAATTTCATGGACTGCCCCTGCTTCCCATCGAATGTGGCTGACGCATCGTCCAGCCATTCTGCCGCCTATCGCGACCGGATACCCGCTTATCAGAGGTCTATTCGTGGGGCCTTGACGGGCGCCGCACACGGCTGCTAAACATGGCGTGCGCCCAGAATTGGGCGATCGCCCAAAACGCTGCAACGGAGGGGTGGCGCTACCGGTCGACGCCGGCAGCTGCCTGAAGTAAGGAAGCATCGATGACCGTCGCACATGAAACCGACGTCTACTACGACCCCTATGACACGGGGATCAACACCGATCCGTATCCGACCTACGCGCGGCTGCGCGAGGAAGCGCCGATCTACTACAACGAGCAATACGACTTCTGGGCCATCTCAAGACATTCCGACGTCGAGCAGGCGCTGGCGAACTGGCAGGTCTTTTCCAGCCGGCGCAGCGACATCCTCGAATTGGTGAAGTCGAAATTCGACATGCCCGGTGGCGTGATGATGTTTCAGGATCCGCCTGAGCATTCGATGCTGCGCGGTCTGATGTCGCGGGTGTTCACCCCCCGCCGGATGGCCGAGATCGAAGACCAGATTCGGGCCTACTGCGTGGGATGCCTGGACCCGCACGTCGGGTCCGACGGGTTCGACATCATCGCCGAGCTTGCGTCGATGATGCCGATGCGGGTGATCGGAATGCTGTTGGGGATCCCCGAATCCGAGCAGGTCTCGGTGCGCGACGCCAACGACGCCAACCTGCGTACCAAGCCGGGGACGCCGCTCAAGGTCGCGAACGCCGACTCCATCGCCGACGGGCGGATCTACGCCGACTACGTCGAATGGCGATCCAAGAACCCGTCCGACGACCTGATGACGACACTGCTCAACGTCGAGTTCGACGACGAGCATGGTGTGTGCCGGAAGCTGACGCGCAAAGAGGTGCTGCACTACACCCAGGTGGTCGCGGGTGCGGGGAACGAGACGACGGGCCGGCTGATCGGGTGGCTGGCCAAGGTGCTGGCCGAACACCCCGATCAGCGCCGCGAGATCGAGCAGGATCGTTCACTGCTGAATCGCACCGTCGATGAGACGCTGCGGTTCGAGCCCACCGGGCCGCACGTGGCCCGTTGGATGGCACAGGATTTCGAGTGCTACGGCACCACTATCCCGGCCGGCAGCGCGATGCTGCTGCTGTTCGGCGCGGCCAATCGCGACCCCCGCCGATACGCCGACCCGGACCTTTTCAACATTCATCGCGACAACATCTCGCACATCACTTTCGGCAAAGGTGTGCACTACTGCCTGGGAGCCAACCTCGCCCGGCTGGAGGGCCGCGTCGCGCTGGACGAGATCCTCAACCGCTGGCCCGAGTGGGATATCGACTACGAGACAGCACAACTCGCGTCGACGTCTACCGTGCGCGGGTGGGAGAAGCTCCGGATCCTGCTGCCCTGATAAGGGCTACGCGTAGAGCCGGCAGCGGCCGACGAGGATTTCTGCCAGCTGTTCCGGCGCACTGACCATCATCATGTGACAGCCCTTCATCTCGATCAGCGTCTGCACGCCGCCGAGCGCTTCGATATTCTTTCGTTGCACATTCGGGGCGAGCGCACGATCGCCCAGGGTGAGGATCCAGGTGCGAGGAATGTCATGAGGCATTCCGCGCCAAGACACTTTCTCCGTCAGCATGTGGAGTGATTCCGGATAGAGCTTGCCGCGCATGAATCGGCGGCGATGTGCCGGAACACCGTTCATGTACGCGAAACGCGCTAGCAAGCTTGGTGTTTGGCGTGGCACACCTCTTTTCGCGAAGCGTCGAGCGATTTTTGCGAGTAGCCATGGCAAGGTATCCACAAGCGTCTCGCCTTCGGGCGGAAGGAACGACGCAGCGAAGATCAGTTCGCGGACTCTGGCGGTTCCCAACTTGCTTGCCATACCGGGCAGCGTCATGCCGCCGATTGAATGGCCAACGATGACGATGTCCGTCAACCCTGTGCTCTCGATGTCGCCGATGAGCGAATCGACGCAGTCAGCGATCGACATCTCCTTCAGGTTGCCAGGCTTGCCCCGCCGCCCGGGCATGTCGAGGGCAAGCACGGTTAAGTCCGGTGCCAACCGCTGGATCTCATCGGTCGTGAGCTTCCAAGAATCGGCCGCGAGTCCGCCCCCGTGTACAAGGACCAATGCGGGCAGTGCCATGGCGGGCCTCCTCGAGCGCCGCGAGTCGCGCGCTCAGGATCGCATGGTAAATCCGGCAACGATGCGGCGAGGGGGATTAGCCCTAATCCGCGCCGTGGCCGCGATGGGCCTTGGGCTCCGGCATTTCGAATCGGTCCAGGAAGCGGTTCACCAGTGCGACAGCTTCCCGGTGGCCGCCCGAAGAGCCCAGTCCCTCCTCAAGGATCAGGGTGCGCCCGATCGCGGCGATGACAACGGCCAGCCCGGCCGGCGGGTATTCGTTCGCGTCGAGGTGATGTTCGCGGACGATGAAATTCAGTGCGGTGATCTGCATTTCGCGCCAACGCTCCGACCAGGCCGCGATCTCCGCACGGATTTCCTTGCGGTGGTTGGCAAGTCCCATGAACTCCAGCAGCAATCGGGTGTCCTTGGGTGCGATGAGGGTATCCCAGAACGCATGCAGTGGTCGGTCGGACCCTAACGCCTTCTGCTGACTTTCCAGGTATCCCGCGGCGCCAATCCGGAAAACCGCCAGATACAGCTCGTCCATGGTCGGGAAGTAATAGTGCACCAGCGCCGGCTTGACCCCCGCCTGGGCCGCGACCCGGCGTGAGGTGGCCGCGGCGTAACCCTCCTCGACCATGATCTGACTCGTCGCGGCGATCAGCATGTCGCGCGTGCTGGAGTCGCGTGCCTTGGGTCGGGCGGATGCGGTCACCTTCGGAGTCCTATCACACCGCCGGCTCAGCGACCATCTCGAAGAAGGCGGCACCCGAGTCGGGGATCCGGTTCTGCTTGAACACGTTGACGGCGTAGGAGACCAGGATCATCGAATACAGCAGGCGCAGCAGCGTTGTCGCGTCGTCCGGTAAATCGTCGATGTCGAGACCGTTGAGATAGGCGATCGCCTCCTCGG
The DNA here is from genome assembly GCF_035603715.1 of Mycobacterium sp. Lineage (GTDB taxonomy): Bacteria > Actinomycetota > Actinomycetes > Mycobacteriales > Mycobacteriaceae > Mycobacterium. Next base: position 4,449 of record NZ_DATNJW010000388.1, read on the forward strand.
CCCGCGGCGCCACCGCGTCGTAGAAGCCGACCAGCTCGTCGAAAGGCTTCGACAGCCTGGCTTCATAACGTTGCGCCCGAGTCGGCAGCGCCCAGTCGACGACGAACGGCTCGAGGTCAGAGAATTCCTGTGGCAGTGGCACTATGCCTCCCGCGTGCTGTTGGCCGACTGGTAAGCGCCGACGGTGTCCCGAATGACCGTGTGGAACTGGCGGATGAGCAGCTCCTGGTCGCTGAGGTGAAAGGTGTTCTGCGCTCGTGTTTTCAGCGCGGAATGGGTGGCCTCGATGGTGTTCACGTCCTGCATGGCGAATTCGATCGTGCTGTCGACCACCAATTCCTGTGCGAGGCGATCGGCGGCGTTCGCCGGCGGCACGAAGTACAGATCGATCTCGTAGATGTGCGAGTCGACCGTTTCCGGCCAGTAGGTGTAGGTGATGTAGTACCCGCGTGCCCAGATCTGGATCGAGATGTTCGGGAAGAGCCAGAACTGGTCATTGCCCCACGATGCGATGTTGCCGCGGTTGAGGAAGTCGGCTCCATCGTTGTCGAGTCCGATGTCGGGAACGTCGTCGGGACCGAAAAGCCCTGCGCGGAACAGCTTGTAGACCCAGCGCTGGTCCTGGCGGGCCGGTCCCGCGGTGCCAGGTTCGCGCGACGGCAGTGGCGGCGGTCCGGGAACCGAGGTGAGCATGTGCGGGCGGAATAGCTCGTAGTGGTACGAGTCGACGGGCGGCACCATCATCTCGGCTTTGGAGACGTCCGGGTCGATGAAACGGCCGTGCACGTACGGCGGGTGGTACCACTCGCATACCGAGTCGACGGCGAGTTTCCAGTTGCCGTTGATCCGAGTCGAGAAGCCGTAGTGCTGGGTCATTTTCTCGAATGGATAGCCCTCAATGGGCAGCAGTCCGTCGCCGAGGAAGCTGCGCAACGGAACCGGGTCGTCCGCGAGATTGATGAAGATGAAACCCGCCCACACCTCGCAATGCACCGGCGGCATCCGCAGTGAGTCCTTGTCCAGGTTGAAGAACTCGCCCTCGTTGGTGATGTGGTTGACCTTGCCGTCCAGGCCGTAACGCCAGCCGTGGTACTTGCAGGAGAACGCGCGGCAGTTACCCGAGGATTCCTCGCCGGGGTGTTCCTGCCAGACCACCTTGTTGCCGCGGTGCGCGCACACGTTGTGAAACGCGTGCACCGTGTCGTCGAGGTCACGCGCAATCACAATCGAGGCAAGACGTCCGGGCAGGTCGCGGGTGAAGTACGAGCCCTTGCGCGGCAGTCGTTCGATTCGCCCGATGCACAACCAGTTTCGCTTGAACACGGCTTCGCGTTCGGCGGTGAAGAATTCCTCGGAGATGGAGTCTTCGTAGTTGACCGGGGCTGTTCCCAGTTCGGGGTAGTCGGTGGTGAACTTCCCCCGCCCGGTCGACAATCGTTGTTGGATGCTGGTCACGAGGGCACTCCTTCGTTGCGTTGACCGCCATTGCTCCAGGGTTCTTGGTCCCAAGCCCGATCGAGTGGCGCCATCTCGCCGCCGAACGGGAAAAACGCACGCTGTGCGTAGGTTTCGCGGG
>NZ_DATNJW010000389.1:0-3832 GCF_035603715.1 Mycobacterium sp.
GCCGCCGCTGCTGACCATGTGGCTCGCGCGGTTGCTGCTGTTTCGGCTCGAGTTCGGGGCCGGCCTGATCAAGCTTCGGGGCGATTCCTGCTGGCGGGATCTGACCTGCCTGTACTACCACCATGAAACCCAGCCGATGCCAGGCCCGCTGAGTTGGTTCTTCCATCACCTGCCCAAGCCGCTGCATCGAGTGGAGGCCGCCGGCAACCACTTCGCGCAGCTCGTCGTCCCGTTCGGGCTGTTCGCCCCGCAGCCGGTGGCCGGCATCGCAGGCGCAATTGTCGTCGTCACCCAACTGTGGCTGGTGGCGTCCGGCAACTTCGCCTGGCTCAACTGGCTGACGATCCTGTTGGGCTGCAGCGCGATCGACGCACGATCGGTTGCGGCAATTCTGCCCATCCTCCGCCAACCCGCACTGCCCGACGCCCCGCGCTGGTTCGTTGCCCTGGTGATCGTGTTCGCGGTGCTGACGCTGGTGCTGAGCTACTGGCCAGTGCGCAACATGATCTCGCGTAGTCAGCGAATGAACATGTCGTTCAACCCGTTTCACTTGATCAATACCTATGGGGCGTTCGGCAGTATCGGTCGCACCCGCCGCGAGGTGGTGATCGAGGGCACCGACGCACCGACGATCACCGAGCAGACGGTATGGAAGGAATACGAATTCAAAGGCAAGCCAGGTGATTTGCGGCGGCACCCGCGCCAGTGGGCGCCGTATCACCTGCGATTGGATTGGCTGATGTGGTTCGCGGCGATCTCCCCGCAGTATGGCTACTCGTGGCTGCAACCATTCATGTTGCGGCTCTTGCAGAATGATGCGGCGACGCTGCGTTTGCTGCGTGGCAATCCGTTCCCGGATGACCCGCCGCGGTACGTGCGAGCCCAGCTGTACCGCTACCGGTTCACCACTCCGGCCGAGCTGCGGCGCGATCACGCCTGGTGGCATCGCACGCCGGAAGGCGGGTACGTGGCGCCGATGTCGTTGAACTCGTCGAATTCCTGAAGTCAGTCAATAGATCTGAGTTGTACCTCAGAGGTGGGCAATTCGTTGGCCCCTGCGGGCAGGCCGGCTACAGCGATTCGTCGAGCTCGCCGAGTCGATCCGTCAGTTGCAGGTTTTCGGAGTAGTCTACCGGGCAGCAGATCAGCGACACCCCATCCTCATCGAGGGCGGTCCTCAACGTCGGTAACAGTTCGTCGGCGCTGTTGATCCGATAACCCTTGGCGCCGAAGCTTTCCGCGTACTTGACGATGTCAGGATTACCGAACTTCACGTAGTGGTGCTCGCCCAGTTCGAGATCCATCTTCCACTCGATCAGCCCGTAGCCGCCGTCTTCCCAGATCAGCACGACTAGCGGTATCTTCTCGCGGACAGCGGTCTCGATTTCCTGCGAGTTCATCAGGAAAGCCCCGTCACCGGCCACCGCCAGCACCTTCGACTCCGGCTTCGCCAGCTTGACCCCGAGGGCACCAGGCAGCGCGAAGCTCATGGTGGACAACCCATTTGAGATCAGACAGGTGTTGGGCTCATAGGTCGGGTAGAGCCGGGCCATCCACATCTTGGTGGCGCCGGTGTCGACCAGCACGACATCGGAGCGGTCCAGCGCGGCCCGGGTGTCGGCGACGACTCTGGCCGGCGCCAGCGGGTACCGCGAATCCTGTTGGCCGCGTGCAAATTCTTCGTCGAGCAGGCCAGAACCGGGGATCTCCGGATCGTCGACGAAGACATGGTCGTCGAGCCCTTCGGCCAGCGCGTCCAGCGACTCGCTGATATCGCCGATGATCCCGACGTCGACCGAGTAGTGCGCGTCGACCTCCGCCGGGAACCGATGGATGTGGATGATCTTCTTGTCTGCCTTGGGATTGATCCGGACCGGGTCGAACTCTTGCAGCTCATACCCCACCGCGATGATGACGTCGGCGTTGTCGAACCCGAAGTTGACGTAGTCGTGCCGCATGAACCCGAGCGCCCCGATGCTGTTGGGGTGGTCATCGGGCATGACACCTTTGCCATGGAAGGTGTTGGCCACCGGGATGCCGAACTTCTCCGAGAAGCGCACCAGGGCATCGGTCGCGCCGGAACGAGCCGCGCCGTGTCCGGCCAGCAGCACCGGCCGCACGGCCTTACGCAGGATGTCGACGGCGCGCGCCACCTGGCGGGTAGCCGGCGCATCGGCGCGAACGACGTTGCGCGGCAACGGGCCCAGGTCGTAATCGGCTTCGTCGGCATCGATGTGCTCGGGCACGGCCAGGTATACCGCTGCCGGGCGTTCGGTCTCGGCGAGCTTGAACGCTTTGCGGACCATCTCCGGTATCGCCTGCGCGGTCGGGATCCCGGCAGCCCACCGGGTGATCGGTGCGAACATCGACACCAGGTCGACGTACTGGTGCGACTCTTTGTATTGCCGGTTCTGGCCCACCTGAGCGGAGATAGCGACCATCGGCGTGCTGTTCGTGGTGGCGTCGGCGACACCCAACTGCATGTTGATTGCGCCCGGACCCAGCGTGGCCGATACCACCGCCGCCCGCCCGGTCACCCGGCCGTACATCTCGGCCATGAACGACGCGGCCTGCTCGTGCCGGGTGAGCACATAGCGGATGTTGGACGACGCCAGCGCCTGCACGAAGCGGATGTTCTCCTCCCCCGGCAGCCCGAAGACCACCTCGACGCCCTCGTTCTCCAGACACTTGACAATCAGCTCGGCCGCTTTGCTCATCCGGCACCTCCCTTAAGGGAACGATAGTGGCAGGCTAGGTGTTGGACGTTTCATAACCTCGTAAGCGAAGGATGTAAGCATGGCGATCGCCACCATCAACCCCGCCACCGGCGAAACGGTCAAGACCTTTACCGCGGCAACCGACGCGGAAGTCGACGCGGCAATCACCCGTGCCCACGAGCGGTTCCTGGACTATCGGCACTCCACCACGTTCGCTCAACGTGCCGAGTGGGCGAACGCCACCGCGGACCTGCTGGAGAAGGAAGCCGACGAGGTCGGGGCGATGATGACGCTCGAAATGGGCAAGACCCTGAAATCGGCCAAGGCTGAAGCGATCAAGTGCGCCAAGGGTTTTCGTTACTACGCCGAGAACGCCGAGAAGCTGCTCGCCGATGAGCCGGCAGAAGCCTCAAAAGTTGGCGCTAAGCGGGCCTACACCCGGTGGCAGCCACTCGGCGTGGTGCTGGCCGTCATGCCGTGGAACTTCCCGCTCTGGCAGGCCGTCCGGTTCGCCGCTCCCGCGCTGATGGCCGGCAACGTCGGCCTGCTCAAGCACGCCTCGAACGTGCCGCAGTCGGCCCTGTATCTCTCCGACGTAATCGCTCGCGGTGGCTTTCCGGAGAACTGCTTCCAGACGCTGCTGGTGTCGTCAAAGGCCGTCGAGGCCATCCTGCGCGATCCCCGGGTCAAGGCGGCCACGCTGACCGGCAGCGAGCCCGCCGGCCAGTCCGTCGCCGCCATCTGCGGTGACGAGATCAAGCCCACCGTGATGGAGCTCGGCGGCAGCGACCCGTTCATCGTGATGCCGTCGGTCGATCTCGACGAGGCGGTCAAGACCGCGGTCACCGGACGGGTGCAGAACAACGGCCAATCCTGTATCGCCGCCAAGCGCTTCATCGTGCACACCGACATCTACGACGCGTTCGTCGACAAGTTCGTCGAACGGATGGCGGCGCTGAAAGTGGGTGACCCGGCCGACCCGGACACCGACGTGGGTCCGCTGGCCACCGAGTCGGGCCGCGACGAGATCGCCCAGCAGGTCGACGACGCCGTCGCCGCGGGCGCGAAGGTCCGCCTCGGCGGCAAGACCCCCGACCAGCCGGGCTGGTTCTACC
>NZ_DATNJW010000390.1:0-4415 GCF_035603715.1 Mycobacterium sp.
GGATTGGCCGTCTTCCAGCAGTTCGTCGGCATCAACGTGATCTTCTCCTACTCCGATCTGCTCTGGGAGGCAGTGGGATTCGGTGAGAAGTCCTCGTTCACCATCGCCCTGGTGACCACCGGGGTCAACGTGCTCATCACCTTGGTGGCGATCGCCCTGATCGACCGGCTCGGCCGCAGGCCGCTACTGCTGGCCGGGTCGGCCGGCATGTCGGTGACGCTGGCGACGATGACTGTGGTGTTCGCCGGAGCTTCCACCGTCAACGGTCAGCCGCGGTTAGACGGCGCCTCCGGGGTGATCGCGCTGATCGCGGCCGACTTGTTCGTGGTCGCGTTCGCCGTGTCCTGGGGGCCGGTGCTGTGGGTGCTGCTTGGCGAGATGTTCCCCAACCGCATCCGGTCGGCGGCACTGGGCCTGGCCTCGGGCGTGCAGTGGATGGCCAACTGGACTATCGCGGTGACGTTCCCGGCGCTGCGCCAGGTGCTCGGTGTCGCCTACGGGTTCTACACGCTGTGCGCGGTGCTGTCGCTTGTTTTCGTCTGGCGATGGGTCCGCGAAACCAACGGGGTGTCCCTGGAGGACATGCGCGACGAGGTGTCTCCGACGGCAGCGCCGCGCACCGCGACCTGAAACCGCCGTGACTTTGCTTAGCCACCCATGAAACAATCGCTGGCCGTGAAGACCTTCGAGGATCTGTTTGCCGAACTCGGCGAACGTGCCCGCACTCGGCCGCCCGGCAGCGGCACCGTCGCCGCGCTGGACAGCGGCGTGCATACGCTGGGTAAGAAGATCCTCGAAGAGGCTGGCGAAGTGTGGCTGGCCGCCGAACACGAATCCGACGAGGCGCTGGCCGAGGAGATCAGCCAGTTGCTGTACTGGGCTCAGGTGCTGATGATCGCTCGCGGGCTCACGCTCGACGACGTGTACCGGAAACTCTGATGACGTCGCAGCACCGCAACGGGTCCACCGGGCTGCGCGTTGCGGTCCCCAACAAAGGGGCGCTGAGCGAATCGGCCGTCGAAATCCTGGCCGAGGCCGGCTATCGGCGCCGGACCGATCCCAAAGACCTGACCGTCATCGACCCGCACAACAACGTCGAGTTCTTTTTCCTGCGTCCCAAGGACATCGCCATCTATGTCGGGTCGGGTGAGCTCGACTTCGGCATCACCGGAAGGGATTTGGCGCGCGAGTCTCGCGCGCCGGTACACGAACGACTCGCGCTGGGCTTCGGATCGTCCAGTTTCCGCTACGCGGCCCCGGCCGGCAGGGACTGGAAAATCGACGACCTGGCCGGCCGCCGCATCGCCACCGCATATCCCAACTTGGTGCGAGAAGACTTGGCGGCCCGCGGTATTGACGCAACGGTGATCCGCCTGGACGGCGCGGTCGAGATCTCGATACAACTCGGCGTCGCCGACGCCATCGCCGACGTGGTGGGTTCGGGCCGCACCCTGAACCTGCACAACCTGGTGGCGTTCGGCGAAGCGCTGTGCGATTCAGAGGCGGTCCTGATCGAACAGGTTGATCCGGATGCCTCCCACCGGCCGGACGTGGCTGCCCGCGATCAACTGGTTGCACGGGTGCAGGGCGTGGTGTTCGGCCAGCAGTACCTGATGCTCGACTACGACTGCCCGCGTTCGGCTCTCGACAAAGCAACCGCGATAACACCAGGGTTGGAGTCACCGACGATTTCGCCGCTGGCCGACCCTGATTGGGTCGCGGTGCGGGCGCTGGTGCCACGCCGCGGTGTCAACGAGATCATGGACGATTTGGCAGCGATTGGCGCGAAAGCGATCCTGGCTTCAGGCGTCCAGTTCTTCCGGTTCTGATCATGAATGTCTCGGTGGTACGGCCGCCGCTGTGTTAGCGTCCCGCTAGAGCCGCGTTCGTTTGTCGAGCCCTGGGAGGGGTCGCGATGTCGCACATGACGCATTTCTATGTTCTGCTGCTAGCCCTGGGAATTGGCGTGATCGCCGGTCTGCGATCCATGACGGCCCCGGCGGTCATTTCCTGGGCCGCCGCGCTGCACTGGATCAATCTGAATGGAACCTGGGCTTCCTGGGTTGGCAATTGGATAACCGTGGGCATCTTCACCGTCCTTGCGCTCGGGGAGCTATTTGTCGACAAGCAGCCCAAGACGCCACCCCGAACCGCGCCCCCCGCGTTCATTGGCCGGATCGTCGCCGGCGGGTTCGCGGGCGCTGTGATCGGAACCGCGTGGGCCGTCACCTGGAGCGCACTCGGCGCCGGCGTGATCGGCGCGGTAATCGGCACCCTGCTCGGCGCCCGGGCGCGAGGCGCGCTGGCCGGGTCGTTTGGCCGTGACCTGCCGGCCGCTCTACTCGAAGACGTCGTCGCCGTTGGCGGTGGATTCGCGCTCGCCGCAATCACCGCCGCTCTGTGACGCAGCGCTTCGACGCGATCGTAGTCGGCGCCGGCCAGGCCGGGCCCCCGCTGGTCGGACGGCTGACCGCCGCCGGTCACACCGTTGCGATGGTGGAGCGCAAGCTGATCGGCGGCACCTGCGTCAACACCGGCTGCATCCCGACTAAGACATTGGTGGCCAGTGCGCAGGCCGCACATATGGCCCGGCGCGGCGCCGACTTCGGCGTCGACACCGGCGCGGTCAGCGTGGACATGCGAAAAGTCAAGGCGCGCAAGGACGCCATCATGCTTGATGACCGCAAAGGCGTCGAAGACTGGCTTGACGGCATGGACGGCTGCACCGTCATTCGCGGTCATGCCAGCTTCCAGGATCCGCATACGTTGCGCGTCGGGGATGAGACGTTAAGTGCCGAGCGCATTTTCCTCAACGTCGGCGGACGTGCGGTGGTGCCCGACATTCCCGGACTGGCCGATATCGACTTTCTCACCAATGTGTCGATCCTCGAACTCGATACGCTGCCCGAGCATCTCGTCATCGTCGGTGGTAGTTACATCGCCCTGGAATTCGCGCAGATGTACCGGCGTTTCGGCGCCAAGGTCACCGTGGTCGAAAAAGGTCCGCGACTGACAGCGCGCGAAGACGAGGACGTCTCGGTCGCTATCAAGGCGATCCTGGAAAATGAAGGCATCGACGTCGTCGTCGACGCCACTGATATTCGGATATCAAAGCGCGACAAAGGGTTCGAACTGACCCCGCGAGCTGGTGCGGCACCGATAGCGGGCAGCCACCTGCTGATGGCGGTCGGGCGGCGCCCCAACACCGACGACCTCGGGCTGGAGCAGGCCGGCGTCCGCACCGATGCCCACGGATACATCGCCGTTGACGACCAACTGAAAACCAACGTCGACCACATCTGGGCGATGGGCGACTGCAACGGCAAGGGCGCTTTCACCCACACCTCCTACAACGACTTCGAAATCGTGGCCGGCAACCTGCTCGACGACGACCCACGGCGGGTGAGCGACCGGATCACCGCTTACGCGCTCTACATCGACCCGCCGCTGGGACGCGCAGGCATGACCGTCGAGCAGGTTCGGGCGTCCGGCCGCCCCGCGCTGGTCGGTCAGCGACCGATGACCAGAGTCGGACGGGCAGTGGAAAAGGGTGAGACGCAAGGCTTTATGAAGGTCGTTGTCGATGCCGAGACGCAGCAGATCCTCGGAGCCGCCATTCTCGGCGTCGGCGGCGACGAGGCCATCCACTGCATCCTGGACGTGATGTCAGCCAAGGCGACTTATCAGACACTGGCCCGCACGATGCATATTCACCCCACGGTGTGCGAGCTGATACCGACAATGCTGCAGGAGATGTCGCCGTTGAAGTAGCCGGCGATCAAGCAGCAGGCTCGGCTTTGTGCTGCAGGACGGTGTCTGCGTTGCCTTCGTCGGGAGCCTCCGGCCAGCCCGGGTACGGCGGCGGTGTGCCGCCGAAAACCGGACAGTGCTCGTGGTGCGCGCACCAGTCGCACAACCGCGACGGTCGTGGCCTGAAATCGCCTGTGACACCGGCGGATTGAATGGCGTGCCAAATCGCCATCAGCGTCTTCTCGAAACGCAGCAGCTCAGCTTCGTCGGGGGAGTAGTCCAGCAGCTGGCCATCGGAGAGATAGATGAGCCGCAGTCGCGTCGGCAGCACGCCCCGCGAGCGCAGTAACGCGACCGCGTAGAACTTCATCTGAAACATCGCTTTGAACTCGGCCAGCGCCCGGGCTTCCGGTGGGGCCTTGCCGGTTTTGTAGTCCACCACCCGCAATTCGCCGGTGGGCGCGACATCGATCCGGTCGATGATTCCACGCAACAGGGTGCCGTCGGCCAGTTCGACCTCGATGCGCTGCTCGCAGCTCTGCGGGTCGAACCGGGTCGGGTCTTCCAGGCTGTAGTACCCGGACAACAGCTTGCGGGCCTCACCGAGCAGGTGGGCCCGCTGTTCGCTGTCCAGCTGCTCGGCCAGCTCGGGTTCGGCGGCAATC
>NZ_DATNJW010000391.1:0-2076 GCF_035603715.1 Mycobacterium sp.
CAACGGCCAGGGCGTGGACATCGTCGTCGATCCCATCGGCGGCCCGACGTTCGACGACGCGATCCGCGTGCTGGCCATCGACGGCAAGCTGCTGGTGATCGGCTTCGCTGCCGGTTCCATTCCGACCGTCAAAGTCAACCGGCTGCTGCTGCGCAACGCCGGTGTGCTCGGCGTCGCGTGGGGCGAATACCTGCACCAGGTGCCCGGCTCGGCGCAGTTGTTCGCCTCGGGCCTGAACCAGTTGGTGGCCGGCGGGTTGAAACCGCCTCCACCGCAACGGTATCCGCTGTCACAAGGGCGTGACGCGCTGCAGTCCCTGGCCGACGGCGGGGTGCTCGGCAAGGTTGTACTGGAGCCCTAGCCGGGCTGCTCGCAGATACGGAACGCGCCGCCCCCTGGACGGGGGCGGCGCGTTCAGTACCCCTCAAGACTAGAACAGACCCGAGAAGTCGGCCGAGATTTCTGAGACGGCGTGGCCGACGACCGCGACTGCGAAACCGGCGAACAGCGTGCCGATCCCGGTATCGGCGGCGATCGGCAGACCGAATGCGTCGCTGAAGTCACCGGTGGCGATGTTGTCGGTGAACAGCGAAAAGTCGTATGCCGGAAGGCTGGTCAGCAAAGCGTTTCCTATGTCGGCCAACGGCAGCAAAGTTGAATACGCCGCCGAGGTCGCGCTTGAGATCGCGTTGGCCAGCTCGGTGAGGGTGGCGGCGGGATTAGCGGCGTCGGCCGACAATGCCGACAGTAGATCCGTGAAGCTCTGCCCTGACAAGGTCGGGTCCAGCGACGCCGTAAACGCGGTGGGATCATTCTCCAACGCTGTGATGCCCTGCTGGGTGTCGGTGGCCAGGGTGCTGAGGACGGTGGACAGGCTGACGTCGGGAGCCAGCCCGAACGGGGTGGCAACATTCGCCGGTGAATCCACGTCCACTGAGTAGCCCTGGCTGCCGTCGCCGTAGCCCAGGTTGATCAGATAGGTCAGGTCGGGACCCAGCAAGTCTTGCAACGACTTTGGCAGCAACGAGACCAGCGGCGCAGTCTCGTCGATCATGTAGTAGTTGGTGAGACTGTCCGCGGTGCCGTCGGCCGCTGAGCCGGGCAACAGAGTTGCGTTGGCGATCTCTTCGGCGGTGGGACCGCCGTTGCCGGGGACGAACCCGTTCAGATACGTGCCGTGCAGCGTTGCGATGCCTAAAAAGGCATTCAGGTCGGCCAGGAAGTTGAGCGGGTAGCGCGGAAAGTCCGCGAAGCCGTCATATTCGAGTGAGTAGATGGAGGTCACGTAATCATCGGCCGGGGTGGCGTTGTCGAAGACAAAACCCAGGCTAGGGAGGCTCAACGGGTCGGAGACTGTGTGACCCGACATGGTCTCGAAACCGGCGAAGCGCTCGAGTGCCCCGCCGTTGGGGTTACTGGGATCGGCGACCAGCAGGAAGTTCACATCGTTTTGGCTCACGCCATCCGCTTTCAGCTGCTCCATTACGTAGCTGGCGATCGTCGAACTCTGCGAATAACCGAACACCGTTGATGTATTACCGGCAGCCTCGTCGGCCGCTATCGTGCTTTCCAAAATGGCCATGCCTTGGCCCACTGATGAGCTCAGCGCCGGAAAGCCATCGTCCGCAGTGGGGTAATTCAGGAACAATTGGTGGACCCCGGCGCCGGTCAGCGGATAGAGCCCTTCCGGCGTAAAGACGCCGGGGCCAAAGAACCCTGGATTTGTAGGGTCGGTTGAGGTGGCCTGGTAGAAGGTGAGGTCGGGGTAGAAATGCGTGTACATGTTGTCGAGGTACTGCGCGTCTGCGGCCGGCACGTACACGTGCATATCTGACATTGCGGTGGGGAGTGGTAGGCCGCTGGCGCCGAGCACCAATCCGATGTCGTCGCCGTCCGCGCGCGCGCCAGGCGGATTCATCATCGCGGTCAGACCCACGACGCCGGCGCCGACAGTTGCCACCAGCCCAAAACCCAGCCAACGACGCGTGAGCTCCGACATGAGCGACCTCCCGGACCTGTGGGACGTTAGAACAGGCCCGAGAAGTCAGCAGCGATCTGCGAGGCCGCGTCTTGGAT
>NZ_DATNJW010000392.1:0-9360 GCF_035603715.1 Mycobacterium sp.
CACTGGCCGCCCAGCGCCGGTGCTTGCTCGAAGATCGTCGGTTCGAATCCTTGCGAGAGCAGCCAGCGCGCCGCGACCAGCCCGCCGGGTCCAGCCCCGATCACCGCGACCGTTCTCGCCATCGAGGAACTGTCGCATGGCTGGGATCCGGGTGCGATCTTTTTGACCGTTCGTCGCAGATCAGCCGACGGGACTAGGCGTCTAACTCATACCATGGCGTCAATCTGATCGAGAAGGCCGACCGCCGGATCGTCGCCGAGCAAATCGACGTGCGCGACCTCAATCGGATGAAGCCTTTGTGGACCAGGGGGTTGCCGAACTAGGGCGGCTGGAATTTGTGTTGGCCAACGCTGCATCCTGTCCGGGCTCGGAGCTTCCTCCCCCGCGATTTGGAGCATTCCTCGACGCAGTCGATGTGATGCTGACAGGGGTTTACTTCACGATCGAGGCGTCGCTGCCGCCGCTGTTGGAACGCGGTGAAGGCGGCAGCGCCATCGTGATCACCAGCTCGGCCGCTGCGTTCAAGTCCTAAGCCCAACCTTTGCCACCATGAACCATGGCGCCGCAGGCTATGTAGCGGCAAAACACGTCGTCGCTCTGATGCGCTACTATGCAACGACGTTGGCGCAGAGGAACATTCGTTCGATGCAAGTCCGCTTGCCCGAGGTCGGGTTCATAAGACTTCCGACGTTACCGACGCGATGATTTACGACAGCCGCACAGCAGAAGTGCTGGAGAAACTGCGCCGTGAGTAGTCCCGGCTACTCGGCCCGCACCTGTGCTATGGGTGGTCGGCTTTGAAGAACATTTCGAACTGGATGCCGTCGGGGTCCTTGAACGTCAGTACCGCACCGTATTCACGCTCGGCGATTGGCGAGTGGGTGACGCCGAGCTGTTCAAACCGGATCAGCCATTCGTCTAGATCAGCACGTGTGTCGACTTTGAAGCCCATGTGATCGAACCCGGTGCGCCGCGGATCGAAGGTTTCGCCCTGATTCCCGTCATGCTGCTGGAACTCGATGACCGTCCGCGACGTCGGGTGCAGTAGGAGAACCCCCTGCCACCCGTTGCCTGAGACCCGGTCGATTTCGGTGAGGTCGAGAAGCTCGGCCCACCATCGGGCGCTCGTCTCGGCGTCGCGAACGGAAAACGATATGTGTGACACCTTGCTGAAAGTTGCCATTTGAATGCCTCTGGGTTCACATCTGGCTGGGAAGCGGGTGATCAGCTGCGAGTATCGCGTATGTCTGGCTCATCATCTGTCCGATGATCTCGGCGGCTGGCGCGGTGCGTTGAACAGCGCCAACCCCTTCGCCTGCCGGGTAGACCATCGATTCCCAGTCACCGCTGGTTTCGGGCGTTGGCGGCAGCGTCGACCTGGGCGGCATGTCATAGGGCATGTTCACTGAATGCGGAAAGAGTCGCGTTCGGCCGATCGGCCCGCGCTCCTGCGGATCCGCACCGCGATCGCCTGCCTCCGCGCTGAGCACCGCGGGGCTGGCGAGCAGGCGGTACGGCTGGTCGGGCCACTCGGGCCCGAATGCGGTGCAGCACACTGTCCTACCGGGTGAATCGATAAGTCGACGCTTGTACTCGGGATGGGCGTTGGCTTCCAGGGCCGCGACCAACGCGGTGCCTACCCAGACTCCGTCAGCGCCCGCCCGCAATGCCGCGGCTGCGGCCGTGCCGTCGGCTATGCCACCTGCAGCGACCAGGAGCATGTCAGGCCACTTGTGACGGATCGTCCGCAGTAAAGCGTGCAACGGGATCCGTCCGCGGGCATGACCACCAGCTTCGCTGCCCTGCGCAACTATCGCGTCGACGCCAAGTTCGATTGCAGCCGAAGCGATCTCGGGCGAGGAGGCCTGCATCCACACATGGATGCCCGCGGCGCGTAGCGCGGTGACCCAGCGCGCCTGCGGTGGGTCATGGTGAAACACCACCAGGGGCACGCCCAGCTGGACGCACGCATCTATGTGCAGGCCGGTGCAGGCCGGCCCGAATCCGGTCTCGGCGCAGATAAGGTCGACCCCGAATGGCCCAGAAGTCAAGGCGCGCAATCGGTCCACCATCACGGGCAGGCTTCCGGGGGGATCGGGCGATGCTCCCAGCACGCCCAGTCCGCCGGCATTAGTGACCGCAGCGGCAAGATGCTCGTGGGCAATGAAACCCATGCCCGCTCCGACGAATGGATGTCGGATGCCAAGCGCCTGAGTCAGACGGGTCGGGATGGGCATGACATCTTGCCCCGGGGCCGTTGGGCGGCGCTGACCGTCGTCGATAGCCGATTCAGTGGGGGACATGGGCGCTCCTTCGATATACTCCGATTCGGAGGATCTAGTCTAAAATAGTCCGAATCGGAGTATTGTCAACCTCATGCCGAACAAGCAGCTGACCCCAACGTCGTTCGCGATACTCGGGCTGCTCGCGATCCAGCCGTTCACGACTTACGAACTTGCTCAACAGATGGACCGCACGGTGAGTTGGTTCTGGCCCCGGGCGGCCAGCATGGTCTACGAAGAGCCCAAGAAGCTGGCGGCCGCTGGGCTCGCTACCGCGCAGGCTTCCTTCACGGGCAAGCGGCGTAGCACCGTTTACAAGATCACCGAAGCTGGTCGCGAGGCGTTGCGAGAGTGGTTGGACGCACCCGCCGCTGGGATGCGCATGGAGTTCGTAGCCATGCTGAAGGTGGCGTTCGCAGATGCGGGCGATGTGAGCCAGCTGCGTTCGGCGGTAACCGAAATCCGGGCAGACGCTGAGGCTCGACTGGCTGAAATCCTTGACAGATCAACGCAATACGCAACTACGGGCGGCCCATTCCCAGACCGACTGCCGATCGTTGCGATCACCGGCAAGCTGCTCATGGGTCAATACGAGGCTCTCGTCCGATGGGCCCAGTGGGCCGAAGATGCGATCGGTGAGTGGACGGGCGTGACGCACGCGGGTGGTGCGACCGCGCCGCCGTACGCCTTTACTTCAGAGTGGCCCGCCCAGAACGCTTAGCCCGCTGGTCGCCAGTTCGACCCTCGCTCCCCTGCGAGCGGCTCTCATTGGAGCTGATCTGGTGAGCGATTGAATCGAACATCAGCATCACTACGTCGACCACACGGTCACGAGTCATTCCTTCTGGGCTGTCCATCCACGTCATCAGGAGCTCGTCGGCGGCGGCCACGATACCGAGGCCAAGCAGAAGTACATCGCCTTGCTTCAGCGTCGTACTCGAAGGCAGGAGGTCGGCGACCAGCTGGGCGAGTCGGCGAAGCCCTGCCCGTCGTTGTTCGCGGGCAACGGGGCCGCCGCTGAGGACCTCCCGCGACTTGATGCGGGCCTGATGGGGATTTTTCTCGTATGAACGCGTTATCGTGTCGATCATCGCGTGGGCACCCTCCGATCCGCCGTTCGTCTTGTCGATCGCGGCGGTGCAGCCGGACACTTCTTCGTCGATCAGCCGCGAATAAACGGCGGCGAGCAGCGAGTCGAGATCGGCGAAGCTCTCGCCGAAGTAGCGATCCCGTAGTCCCGACTGCGACAGGACGGCACGGATCGACGTGGCTGCGTATCCCCGCTCGCCGAAGAGTTGGACGCCCGCGTCGATAAGTCGTTCTCGGCGGTCAGCGATGCGCTCGGCCGCCGTCTTGCCGTCGTAATCCCGCACCGGCCGCTTCCTTTGCCCATCACAACAGGGGCGGCCACCTCAGCCGCCTCACCGACGGTACACCATGTGAGGTCAGACACCATCTGATGATATCCACCCTCAGATATGTTTCGGTGGTCGCAGACCGCGGACCGAGTATTACTACTCGGTCACCGTCCGACGAGTTCGCGCAGCTTCGCTTCCGACGGCGAGCCCGGGTCGGCCGTATACAGAATCAGCGACAGTCCGGGGTCGGCGGGAAGATGCATCGTCTCGTAGTTGACGGTGATGGTGCCGATGGGCTCGTGGTGAAAACGTTTGGGCCCGTGTGTGTGCTGGAACAGATTCCGATCGGCCCACGAGCGGGCGAACTCCGGCGACGCTTCCGACAGTTCGGCGACGACCTCGGCGAGGCGCGCATCGGTCGTGTCTCGTCCGGCCGCCACCCGCAAGATCGCCACCAGCTGCGCGGCGATCTCCGGCCAGTCCGGGTAGACCAGGCGCGCGTTCGGGTCGAGGAAAATCCACCGGACCATGTTCCGTTCGGATTCGGGCATCGCGTCGAAGTCGTGGATGAGCATCGCGGCTGCCCGGTTGATGGCCAGTACCTCGAGTCGCGGACCGTGCAACACGGCGGGTGTCGGGTCCAGCGCGCGCACCATTGCACGCAGCGCGGGCCGTACGCGAAGTGAGCCGTTGACCTGCGCATCGGCCTGCGGCTTCACTAGGGCCGCCAGATGGCGCCGCTCCAGTTCGTCCAGCCGCAGCGCCTCCGCGACCGCCTCGAGCACCTGGTCGGAGACGTTAACGGCCCGACCCTGTTCCAGCCGCGCGTAGTAGTCCGGGCTCACACCCGCCAACATCGCCAGCTCCTCGCGCCGCAGGCCACTCACCCGCCGCCCATTGCGGGCAGCCGTCAGCCCGACGGCCGCGGGGGCGAGCCTCGCACGACGCGACCTCAGGAACTGCGACAGCTCGTCCCGGCGGGTCGTCATGCCGCTCATTATCGCCCCGCACGCACGCCGGTGGAAGTAACGAACCTGGTTCTGGCGGACCTAGGTTCAACGGGACTCGAGAACTGGAGTCAGGAGGTCGGGCATCGCGTTGTTTCAGACACCAGACCTTCGAAAGGACTCGACATGTCAGTGTGGTTCATCACCGGAGCGTCCCGCGGCTTCGGACTCGAGATCACCAAGGAGGCGCTGTCCCGCGGCGAACGCGTGGTCGCAACGGCCCGCAACCCCCAGTCGGTGCTCGATGCGATCCCCGACGGCGGGGACCGGTTGCTTTCCGTCGGCCTCGACGTCAGCGTTCCCGAACAGGTCAGTGCCGCGGTGGACGCTGCCGCCGAGCGGTTCGGCCGTATCGATGTCCTGGTCAACAACGCCGGTCGCGGCCTGGTGGGTGCGGTCGAAGAAACCTCCGACGCGGAAGCACGCGCGCTCTTCGACGTCAACGTGTTCGGCCTGCTGGCGGTGACCCGAGCGGTCCTGCCTCATATGCGGGCGGCCCGATCCGGGTTGGTGGTGAACCTGTCCTCTGTGGGCGGTTTCGTCGCCTGGCCCGGTTGGGGTGTGTACGCGGCGACGAAATTCGCGGTGGAGGCGCTGTCGGAGGCCATGACCCACGAATTGGCGCCATTGGGCATCAGGTCGGTGGCCATAGAGCCGGGCCCGTTCCGCACGAACTTCCTCGACGGCAGCAGCCTTTCAGTGGTGCAGATGCGACTCGACGACTACTCCGCGACGGCCGGGTCGGCCCGCGACTGGGCCGTGGACACGAACTACGACCAGGACGGCGACCCGGTCAAGGCCGCCAAGATCATCCTCGACCTCGCCTCGTATGACGAGCTTCCCGAGCGGATCCAGCTCGGCGCCACCGCCGTCTTCGACGTCGCCGAGAAGCTGCAACGTACGGCCGGCGACCAGAAGCGGTGGTGGTCGATCAGCCTGTCGACCGACTACTACGTCGCCCAACCTACGGTCCACCATGTGAGGCCAGACACCATCTGATGGCGTATGCACTCAGATGGTGTACCGTTCCCACCCATGACTTCGACACCATTGATTCGTTCGACCGAGACCTTTGATTTCGTCATCGTTGGCGCTGGCAGCGCAGGTTGTGTGCTGGCGAACCGGCTCACCGAGGACCCGTCGACCCGGGTGCTCCTACTGGAGGCCGGACCGGACGACACCCTGGAGACGATCCAGGTGCCAGCCCTGTTCAGCGCCCATTTCGGCACCGAGGTCGACTGGAATTACCAGATTGAACAGCAGGCCAACTATCACGGCTCGACCACCTTCCCCCGGGGAAAGACGCTCGGCGGCTCATCGTCGATCAATCTGATGGTCTACATCCGGGGACACCGCGCCGACTTCGACGGATGGAGCGAGCGCGGCAATATCGGATGGGACTACGACAGTGTGCTGCCCTACTTCGTCAAGGCCGAGCGCAACAGCCGCCTCGGGGCGCCATTCCATGGCATCGACGGCCCGCTGCATGTCGAGGATCGGTTGTTCACACACGAGCTCTCACAGGCCTGGGTCGATGCCGCCACGGAATGGGGCTTGCCCCGCAACGACGACTTCAATGGCGCGCGCCAGATCGGTGCGGGCGCATATCAGGTCAACTGTCACAGCGGCCGCCGCTGGTCAGGCGCCGATGCCTATCTCCGCGCGGCGATGCAGCGGCCCAACCTCGTTGTGCGGGTGGGCGCCCACGTGACGCGTGTGCTCATCGATGGCAACCGGGCTACGGGTGTCTCCTATGTCCTGCACGGAACCGAGACGATCGCCCACGCCGCGTCGGAGGTCCTGCTCAGCGGCGGCGTCATCAACTCTCCGCAGCTATTGCTGCTTTCGGGGATCGGTCCTGCCGACCAGCTGCGCACGCACGACATCGACGTCGTGGCAGACGTGCGGGGCGTGGGAGAGAACCTGCACGACCACACCATGGTCCCGCTTGTGTGGGCGACGCAGCACTCCACCGATCTGCTCGAGATGGCAAGCCCCGAGAACATGGCGCTCTGGCAGGGCGGCCACGGAGGCCCGTTTGCCTCCAACGGCGCTGAGGTCGGGGGCTTTGTGTCCACCGCAGGCGGCGACGTGCCCAATGTGCAATTGATTGGCGGGCCAACCGCGTTCGTCGATCACGGCCGCACCAGCCCACCCCTGCCGAACTTCACCATGTTGACCGCATCGACGCACCCGCGCAGTCGGGGTCGGATGTGGTTGAGGTCGACGGACCCGTTGAATCATCCGCACATCGACCCGGCCTACTTCGCGCACCCCGACGACCTCGCGGACATCACGGCCGGATTGCGCGTTTCACTGGAGATCGCCAACCAGAGTCCGATCTCCAAATACCTTCGCGGCCTCAACGTTCCGACGGAGATCGACCCCAGCGACGCCGGGCTCACCGAACATGCGAAACGTTGGTCGCAGACCGAGTACCACGCTGTCGGAACGTGCGCGATGGGCATCGACGAAAACGCGGTCGTTGACCCGCAATTGAATGTGCGCGGCGTCGACGGGCTGCGTGTCATCGACGCATCCGTGATGCCGACCGTCGTCAGCGGTAACACCAACGCGGCCACTGTCATGCTCGCCGAAAAAGCTGCCGACCTCATCAAAGAGCAGACAACGACGCTACGGCTTCCGGCCCGCGCCGCCGGGCGGCAAACTCTAACAGCAGACGAACCTCAACAAGCAAAGGTTGCCAAATGAACGCAAGGACCATGCGTGACATGCCAGCGCTCGATCTGGCGCTCGAGGACTTACGGTCGGGCGCGACTGGATGGGCGAACCTACCGCTGCGCGCGAAGATAGCAATGCTGGAGGCGCTGCCGCCCAGGATCGTAGACGTTGCACCGCGCATGGCGGCCGCCGCTACTGAGGCCAAAGGCATCGGACCGACCTCCGCGTGGGTCGCCGAAGAATGGACGACAAACATCTGGACATTGGTTCAGGCCATCAACACCCAAATATTGGTTCTCAAAAGGGTTCTCGCAGGACAAGAGCCGGTTAACGCCGGCGCTGTTCACACGAGACCCGACGGCCAAGTCGTCGTCGACGTCTTCCCTGTCACCGGGTACGACCGCCTGCTGCTCAACGGCTATCAGGCGCAAGTGTGGATTGAGCCCGGCGTCAGCGCCGAACAAACACGCGCGCAGGCGGCCGCGCTGTACCGCGGGACCGACGCCAGTGACCCCGAAGTGTGCTTGGTCCTGGGCGCGGGCAACCTCGGCAGCATCACTGCGCTGGACATCATTGACCAGCTGTACATCCGGGGCAATGTCTGCGCAGCAAAAATGAACCCGGTCAACGAATACCTCGGGTCGTTCTACGAACACATCTTTAGTGAGTTCATCTCGCGTGGCTGGCTTCGCCTGCTTTATGGTGGCGCCGACGTCGGCAGCTACCTGGCACACCACCCCAAGGTCGATACCATCCACCTGACCGGCTCCGCAGCCACCTACGACGCGATCGTATGGGGAACCGGCGATCAAGCCGCCAGCCGCAAAGCCAACAACACGCCGCTACTGGACAAGCCAATCACCGGCGAACTCGGCGGCGTCAGTCCTTTCATCGTGGTCCCCGGCGATTGGAGCCCGCGCGACCTGCGGTTCCAAGCCGAACATATCGCCACGACCAAACTGCTCAACTCCGGCCACAACTGCAACGCCACACAGGTTCTCGTCCTCTCGCAGGATTGGCCACTGGCCGACAGACTCATCGCCGAAGTCCGCGCCGTCATCAGCAATGCAGAACCCCGAGCCCCCTACTACCCAGGCTCAGAGGACAAAATCACCCGCGCCTGTCGCGGCATGATGGGAACCGAGTTCCTCGACGGCGACCGCACCCGCGCCCTCATCACCGACGTCGACACAGATAGCGGCGCCAGCATCCTGACCGACGAAGTCTTCGCTGGTGTCCTCGGCATCGTGCGACTTCCGGGCAAGACAGCAGAGCAGTTCCTGCACAACGCCGTTGAGTTCGCCAACGACGTGCTGCCCGGCAACCTCGGCGCAGTTATCACTGTCGACCCAAAGAGCCGCAAGCAGAACGCCCAGGCTTTCGATGACGCGCTGGCGCACTTGCGCTACGGCGCCATCGGCATCAACACATGGACGGGGATGGCGTTCGCATTGGCGACCTGGGGGGCGTTTCCCGGTAACACCGCACAAGACATCGGCAGCGGCACCGGAATGGTACACAACACCTTTATGCTCCCGAGACCTCAGAAAGCCGTCGTCGAGATCCCGTTCCGTCCCGCGCCCCGCTCGTTGTTCAACGGAGAACTGACCCTCTCGCCCAAGCCAGTTTTCTTCATCACCAACAAGACAGCCAAAACTACCGTCAGACGGCTCGTACGATTCCTCGTCCACCGCAACCCCATCGCACTACCGCGAATCTTCCTGTCGGCATTGCGCGGATGAGCAACACGGCTCCCGAATCGGCGTCTACGTCAGCACGCATAAGCCGCTTCATCTGCGAATTCCGTTGTTGCACCAGCCCGCCCGCCGCGGTGCACCGCGCCAGACGAGACGCCGCACTGGGCTTCATTCGACGCCGACGCCGAATTTCGACAGGCTAGGGCGAATCTGCGATGCGGGTCAGGCCAGTGGCTCGGACAGAGCGCGTCAAGCATGCGCGGTCGAGTGTTGAGCACCGGGAACATGAAAGAGAAACTGATGGGCTGTATGAGCGGCAAGCGCTGATTCGGGC